>NZ_JAMFKZ010000001.1:0-295833 GCF_023488045.1 Acinetobacter sp. ANC5681 | reverse complement strand
TTCTGTTTCTTGCTCATGGTAAACTCCTAATGAGTATGTATAGTTTACCAAGTTAAACCCTCCTGTTTTTTAAGCACACATCACAAATCATAAAGGTGGCAAATGTGTAGCAACAAATGTCGTAAAAACCAAAAAAGAAACCACGAAAGCAAAAGAGACAATGAAACATGACACCATGAAAATGTCATCGGATACTAAAAAAGCAGCAACAACATCAACCACACAAATCAAGCAGGAAGCCACAAAAACAGGAAAAACGTCATAAACCCAAACGCATGATAGCTTTAACCAGCTGAAGCGAGATTCATCATCTCGCTTTTTTATTTAGGTGAGGTATTGCCTAAAGCTGGATTATCAATTGCATCTTTACACTGTGCCTTGTCTCGTTCGTAGTCAGCTTGCTTTTGCGTTGACGAACCCACATTCTCTTTAACATCTCTTGCCCAAGTATCAAGACTGGTCAATGCTTTACGGCATAGCGCATATTTTCCTTCAGTCACAGAATCCGTCATTTTGACATTAATTCTCCAATCGGTACTGAGTTGTCGTAATGGTTTTCTGACTTTATCTTCGATCTCAGCAGGTTGTTTATTGTAGACAATTGGATCAATTTCATTAATCAGCTTCCAAGCAGCTTGTGCGTAACTTGTTGCATCATTATTAAGTTTGGGTGCTGCTTTAATTTCCACTTTTTTTTCTGGCTGATTGCTTGAATGATCACATGCAGTCAATAAAAGGCTGCTAAACAACATTATTGTCGCTACATGAGTTTTTGTATTAAACATATCAAATCGCCAATGGAACATTTGCGCATTATGCTAGTCAATTCAGCAACAATACTCAATCGTTGTTACTTATTTATCGCATAGAACAATCTACGTTCTAAAGAATTGATTTAATGCCAATATCATTTACAGTGGTGAAATAAAAATATCATGTGAATCAAAAATTTCTAATCTTAATTTTGGAATAACTTATTTATGTCTCAAATCAAAATTTATGCACTACATCAAACGATTCAACAATTTAGAACTCAATTGTCAGGTGCTATTCACCAAGCACTGGTCACAAGCCTAGATTATCCTGTAGAAAAAAAATTTCAGCGCTTTATTGCTTTAGCTCCAGAAGATTTTATATATCCAAATGATCGCAGTGAAAAATATTTGATTATTGAAATTTCAATGTTTGAAGGGCGAACAACTTCGGCAAAAAAACAATTTATTCAATCAATTTTTTCTAATATTCAGCAGCAATGTGGTATTTCCCCACAAGATATTGAAATTACAATTTTTGAAACCCCAAAATCAAATTGGGGAATCCGTGGTCAAAATGCAGATGAATTACGACTTAACTATCAAGTCAATGTCTAAACAGATCAACACGATGATAAGCCATATTTTTTGTCTAACAAAACCTTGTTTTTTGTATCAGACAAGCTTAATTCATCAAAAAGTTCTGCTATGCTTAACCACAAATTACTCAGGATAGGATTACACGCATGAGCGTCACTCTTGGAACTCCACTTCAATCTTCTGCATTTAAGGTTTTACTGTTAGGTTCTGGGGAGCTAGGTAAAGAGGTTGTGATTTCTTTACAACGCTTAGGTGTCGAAGTTCATGCCGCAGATCGTTATGATCATGCACCAGCCATGCAAGTTGCACATTTTTCTTATACATTGAATATGGCTGATCCAACTGAATTAAAACAACTCATTGAAAAAATTCAACCCAATTTGATTGTTCCTGAAATTGAGGCAATTGCGACTGAGGTTTTGCTTGAAATCGAGCAAAGCCAAACTGCAACCGTGATTCCATCGGCAAAAGCCGTCAACCTCACCATGAACCGTGAGGGCATTCGCCGTTTGGCTGCGGAAGAACTCGGTCTACCAACATCCGCTTATCGCTTTGCCAGTACTTTAGAAAGTTTCCGCGCAGCATGTGATGACATTGGTTATCCAAACTTTGTAAAGCCAGTGATGTCATCATCGGGTAAAGGTCAGTCTCGCGTTAAAAGTTTTGATGAAGTTGATGCCGCGTGGGAATATGCCATGCAAGGCGGTCGTGTGAATCAAGGTACAGTGATTATCGAATCACAAATTGATTTTGATTTTGAAATCACCTTATTAACAGTTCGTGCAAAAAACCCTAAGACTGGCGAAATCGAAACCCATTTCTGTGATCCGATTGGACACCGTCAAGATGCGGGTGACTATGTCGAAAGCTGGCAACCTCAACCCATGACTGCTGCTGCCTTACAAGAAGCTAAACGTATCGCACACAAAGTAACAACTGCATTAGGTGGCTGTGGTATCTTTGGGGTAGAACTATTTATCAAAGGCGATAAAGTTTGGTTCAGCGAAGTTTCCCCTCGCCCACATGATACGGGTCTCGTAACTTTAGCTTCTCAATTCCAAAGCGAATTTGAATTGCATGCACGTGCTATTTTAGGTTTACCTGTTAATACAGCTCGCCATAGCACAGCTGCAAGTGCCGTGATTTATGCAGGTGTAGATGCGAATAACCTCAGCTTTGATGGCTTGAATCTTGCTTTAGCCAATCCGAATACTGACTTACGTTTATTTGGTAAACCTGAAGGTTTTAAACGTCGCCGTATGGGAGTTGCAACAGCACGCGCTGAAACAACAGACCAAGCACGTGAATTAGCGCAACAAGCTGCTGACCAAGTGAGCGTACACACAAACTCTTAACTTAAATTGAGTAGACCCATTTTCATGATCAATACATCTCCTTTGCTGAACTATGTCACCAGTCATCATGATATTAAAGCCATTAATCAATGGCGAACAGATGTAGAAAAGCAATTACAAGAGAGTTATGAAAATGGGCAACCGATTCGTGAAGTGATTAAGGCTCGTTCAAACTCGATTGATGAGGCCTTGGTCTTTTTATGGAATCATGCTGAATTAAATAAAACTGAATTAGGTTTATTTGCGGTCGGAGGATATGGTCGTCGCGAAATGCTGCCATATTCCGATACTGACATCATGATTTTATCTGAAGATGAAATCAGCGAAGAACAAGAAAAACTGATCTCAACTTTTATTTCATCCTTATGGGATGTTGGTAATTTTAAACCTGGAATTAGCGTTCGTACGATTCAAAACTGTGTTGAACAAGCAGCAAATGATTTAACTGTTGCTTCAACTTTAATCGAAGCACGTTTAATTTCAGGCAATGAACAACTGGCTAAATGGCCACGTCGTATTGTCGCCCAAACATGGACAGATAAAACGTTCTATGATGCCAAAATGGCGGAACAGACCAAGCGCTACGCTCAACACAATAATACTGAAAGCAATTTAGAACCAGATATTAAAAATGCACCTGGCGGTATTCGTGATATTAATCAAATTGGTTGGATTGCCAAACGTCACTTCCGTGTCAATCGTATTTATGATTTAGTTCATTTAGGCTTTATTACTGAATTTGAATTAGGCGTGCTGGAAGAAGCTGAAAGTTTCTTATGGGAGATTAGAACCCATTTGCATCGTATCGCAAAACGAGATGAAAACCGCTTATTATTTGAATATCAAAGAGATATAGCAGCAAAATTTGGTTATGTCCGCGAAGAAGGTCAACCTGTGAACTTTGCAGTTGAACAATTCATGAAGCGTTATTATCGAACAGCGCAACAAGTTTCAACGCTGAATGAGATGTTACTTGCTTACTTCAATGAATCAGTCATTACCCCTCGTCTGCCTGATTATGAACGCCAAATTATCGACATTAATGACCGCTTTAAAATTGTAGACGGCAAACTCGCTGTTCAGCATCACAAAGTATTTTCTGAAGAGCCGAGTGCAATTTTAGAACTATTCTATCTGTTAGCCAATCGACCAGAAATTACAGGCATTCGTGCTCGTACCTTGCGTCTTCTTGTGCTCGCAGCCAAACGAATTGATCAACGTTTCAGGGACAATCCAGAACATCAAGCATTATTCATGTCAATTATTCGCTCACCGCACTTATATGACACGATGGTGGCGATGAAACGTTATGGCGTACTAGGGAACTACATTCCTTCGTTTGGACAGATTACAGGATTAATGCAGTACGATCTGTTCCATATCTACACGGTAGATGCACACACCTTATTATTACTCAGAAACTTAAGTCGCTTTAAAGAACCTGAATTCGCTAAAGAATTCCCTGTGGTGAGTTCAGTATTCCAACGTATTGCGCGTCACGATATTGTCTATATGGCAGCAATTTTCCATGATATTGCGAAAGGTCGTGGCGGCGATCATAGTGAATTAGGGGCATTAGATGCCATCGAGTTCTGTCGCACGCATGGTTTTACTGAACGTGAATGTAAACTTGTGGCATGGTTGATTAACAATCATCTACTCATGTCCCTTACTGCACAGAAAAAAGATATTTCTGATCCAGATGAAGTGAAAGAGTTTGCCGAAAAAGTCGGTGATATGGAACATTTAAACTATCTATACACTTTAACAGTCGCTGATATTAATGCCACGAATCCTAAACTTTGGAATACATGGCGTGCTTCCCTTATGCGCCAGTTGTATACCTATGCACGAGATGTCATTCGTTCAGGCTTAGGTCGTCCTGTTGACTATCAAATGTTAATTGAAGACACCAAATTTGCTGCCAGTGAATTATTGGTCAATGACTTCTCTCTCGCCGAAGTCGAAAAAGTTTGGCAAGAACTCGGTGATGAATATTTTGTCAAGGAGTCTGCCAATGAGATTGCATGGCACACTCAGGCAATTCTACAGCACGGCGACAACCCTGAACCGTTGGTTTTACTCCGCGCACATCGTAATGCTGCGGATGACGCCGTTCAAATCTTTATTTATACCCGTGATCAACCGAACTTATTTGCAACAACGGTTGCTGTCTTAGACCGCATGAATCTTGACGTTCAAGATGCAAGAATTATTACTGCAACCACCTCATTTAGTTTAGACACCTACTTAGTTCTTGATCGTTTTGGCACATTGCTGACCGATCCAGAGCGTGAACGCAAAGTCAAAGCTGCACTTGTAGATGCGCTCAGCCATTCAGATCAATACCCGGGTATTATGCAACGCCGTATTCCACGCCATTTACGTCATTTCGATGTGCAAAATACCGTGGATATCGTACTCAACCCAACTTTACAGCAACATATGGTTGAAATCTCAACGCTCGATCAACCGGGTCTCTTAGCTCGGATTGGCGCCTTGTTTATGCTACAAGGATTGGATATTCACTCTGCAAGAATTGCAACATTGGGTGAACGTGCCGAAGATATTTTCTTTGTGACCAAGAAAAATGGCGTATTGCTTACAGATGAAGAAGTCCAGGCTTTTGCGGAAACGCTCAAAGCGTCTTTGGATGAAGTGTCAAATCAGGTTTTTAACCCATCGTAATTCCAATTTTCATCAATACATTGGGCGTAGGCAATACGCCCCTACAGTTTGGTAATTGTTTCAATGAACTCAAGTTTATCTTTATTGCATCCTTATCCTTTTGAAAAGTTAAACGAGCTTTTTAAAGGAATACAACCTGCCGATTTACCGTTGATTCCACTATCAATTGGTGAACCTAAACACCCCGCACCTGAGTTCGTTAAACAAGCGATTATTGATAATTTTGGGCATTTATCAACCTACCCCAATAGTAAAGGCTTGCCTGAGCTGCGCCAAAGTATTGCACAATGGTTGAGCAATCGTTTCAAACTGAACCATATTAGTGCAGAAGAACATATTTTGCCTGTTTCTGGTACACGTGAAGGTATCTTTTCTTTTGTGCAAGCCTTAATTAAACGCGAAGATGCACCGTATATCGTGATGCCAAATCCGTTCTATCAAATTTATGAAGGTGCTGCATTATTGGCAGGTGCAAAGCCTTACTTTATCAACTGCACCGAGGAAAATGGTTATTTAGGCGACTTTGATGCCGTTCCTGCGGAAGTATGGGAAAAAACAGCATTATTATTCGTTTGCACACCGGGTAATCCAACAGGTACTGTACTTTCAAAAGAGCAATTCAAAAAGTTGATTGCACTTTCTGATCAATATGGTTTTGTGATTGCTTCTGATGAATGTTATTCAGAGTTATGGTTTGATCAGGCACCGATTGGGCTTTTAGAAGTTTGTGCTGAAATAGGACGTGATGATTATAAAAATTGTATCGTGTTCCATTCCCTTTCTAAACGTTCAAACCTCCCGGGTATGCGTTCGGGTTTTGTTGCGGGTGATGCAGCATTATTAAAACCTTATTTGCAATATCGTACCTATCACGGCGCTGCAATGCCTGTTCAACATCAATTGGCTTCGATTGCGGCATGGAATGATGAGGCACATGTAGAAGAAAATCGTCAACAATACCGTGCTAAATTTGATTTATTCCAAACAGAGTTAGGACATTTATTACCGTTACAAAAACCTGATGCAGGTTTTTATTATTGGTTAAAAGTTGATAATGATGAAACTTTTGCGAAAATGTTGATGGAAAAAGCCCATATTAAGGTGTTACCAGGTCGATATTTATCTCGTGATACCGAACAAGGTAATCCGGGCGAAGGACACGTTCGGATGGCACTCGTCGCAGATTTAGTACAGTGTGAAGAAGTGGTAAAACGACTAAAAGCAATTCTTTAATCAATAAAATATCTGAAGAATCTATGTCAAAGCATGGATTCTTCAGCAACTTATGAAAGCTGTCCAATCATCAATATGGTGGCAATCAAAATCATTAAGCTCCCCGAAATACGACTGACTATTTTTACAGCTTGAGGTCGTGTACTTAATAATTTCTTCGCTGCGATTCCAACCAATACATAAACAATCGTGCAACTAATTAGATGAATAATACCTAAAGAAAGGATCTGAGCTGTAGCTGAAAACTGCAAATTTGGGTGAATAAATGGCGGTAATAGTGCAAAAAAGAGCAATAAAACTTTTGGATTTAACCCACTAATTCCCACACCTTTAACGAACCAAGACTTTGCTGAATCAAACGCAGATATCTGCTGTTCAGTACTTGAGATAGTAGCTGGTCGAATCAACAAGCTTATTCCCATCCACAATAAATAACATGCACCAACAATCGTTAAAGATGTCAATAAAATTGGATAATAACTAACTAAAGTGCCCACGCCAGCTGCAACACACAAAATCGCTAAAAAATGCCCCAACACCAAGCCCATCACCGCTGTCATAACAAACTGCCCCTTTATGCCAGCTAGAATCGCATAAGCCCAATCTGCGCCCGGTGTTAAAACAAATAAAATTGAAACACACCAAAAAGCAAAAATTACACTTAGATCCATATCAGACACCTACTCGCCATCATTATTATTTTTCACCATTTGGTGAAAATAGAATTGAGAGAATAGGCTTTAATGCTTAAAATGTTATTCCAAATGTTTGCTTGTTTTTAAAACTAAAAGGTAGATTATTCCAAATGGATCGCATTGATAAGAAAATTATTGCTGAACTGCAAGCAAATGGGCGATTATCTATCACCGAATTGGCTGAAAGAATAGGTTTAAGTCTATCCCCTTGTCATCGCCGAGTGAAAGCTTTAGAAGAATCTGGGGTCATTAAGGGTTATCATGCCGATCTTGAAGCATCTCAAATTGGCTTTAATTTTGCGGCAATTATTTTTGTGACTTTAAAAGATGGTGATAAGCGGGCTTTGTCTAGCTTTGAAGAAAAGGTTAGTGAAATTACCAATGTGATTCAAGCACAGCGACTGTTTGGCAATCCTGATTATTTGTTGCATGTGGTGACCAAAGATCTGGCAAGTTTTCAAAAACTTTATGACGACAGTCTGTCTGCTTTACCGAATGTACAGCGCCTTACTTCCACGATTGTAATGAAAAGCGTAGTGACTAATCGCTTACTTCCTTTATAGCAATCTGAAATTATAGCGAGTGATCACTTTACAAGCCGCATCCTGTTAGATTGTGTTGAAACTCGTCCTTTATTAATTTTTTCATCTGTCAGTTTACTATTGACCATCTCTTGAAATCTTCGTCTATACTTAGGTCATCAATATTTGGCGATTATGGAAAGATGGCTTCTCAAACTCCCCAGAAAACTAAAAAAAAAATTTGGTTTATTTTAGCGATCATTGTTGTTTTTTTAATTATTGCAATCATGTTTTGGCAAACAAACAAAGCCAAAAACTCAGCAAATATGGAAAAGCGCAAAGGGGCAAATTCAGCAGAGCAAAAAGCAGCCCTGACGGTGACGGTTGTTCAACCTGAACAGCAAAATTGGAAACAAAGCTTTACTGCAAATGGAAACATTGCAGCATGGCAAGAAGTTGTCATTGGGAGCGAGCTATCAGGTCAACGACTTACTCGCGTCAATGTCAATGTCGGTGATGAGGTGAAACGCGGTCAAGTTTTAGCTGAAATCAATAGTGAAACAATACGTGCTGACCTCGCAGCAGCTCAAGCAAGTTATGCTGAAGCGCAAGCTGTTTTAGCTGATGCGATTACCAATAACAAACGTATTCAACAGCTTAAAAATACGGGTGCAATTTCTGCTCAAGAATCCACGCAATATCAAACCTCACAAGCGACTGCACAAGCTCGTCTTGATGCAGCTAAAGCTCAAATTAAAAGTAATCAATTACGCCTAGCTCAAACCCAAGTGGTTTCACCTGATAATGGTGTTATTTCAGCACGAACTGCCACGGTTGGATCTCTAGCACAAACAGGACAGGAACTGTTTCGCCTGATTCGGGATCACCGTCTGGAATGGCGCGCGGAAGTCACCACTTCGGATTTGTATAAGCTCAAGCAAGGGATGAATGCGCGTATTTTCTCGCCTGACCCTGCCCAGCCTGCCATTACAGGCAAGGTTCGAATGATTGCCCCTGTAATTGATCCACAAACCCGTTATGGCTTGGTTTATGTTGACTTGCCAGCCACTCAGGCGGTTCGGATGGGCATGTTTGTAAAAGGTGAGTTTGATTTAGGTGAGAAACCAGCACTCACTATTCCACAAACTGCCTTGTTGCTACGCGATGGCTTTGCCTATGTATTTATTGTGGGGAACAACAACCGTGTGACACAGCAAAAAGTGACTGTTGGGCGACGTTTGGCTGATCGTGTTGAGATTCTGGACTTGCCTGCCAATGTAAAACTGGTTGCCTCTGGCACAGGCTTCCTTGCCGATGGTGATTTAGTCACTGTCGCCAAAGATATCCCTGATACGCCATTGACCAAACAACTTGTGACCACACAGGGGAATTAAAATGAATTTCTCTGCTTGGTCAATCCGCAATCCCATTCCAGCCATTTTATTGTTTATTATGCTGGGATTGACGGGTTTAATGTGTTTTAAATGGATGAAAATCCAGCAATTCCCCGATATTGAATTGCCAATGGTGACTGTGACCGCAGCCCTGCCAGGTGCTGCACCACCACAGCTGGAAACTGAAGTTGCCCGTAAAATTGAAAACTCGATTGCCACCCTGCAAGGTTTAAGGAATCAGTACACCAATATTCAAGATGGTGTTGTTACGGTCACAGCAGAGTTTCAACTGGAAAAACCGCTACAAGAAGCGGTTGATGATGTTCGTAATGCTGTATCACAGGTGAGATCCGATTTACCTGCTGATTTAAGAGATCCGATTGTTAGTAAAATAAATTTATCAGGCTCGCCAATTCTCACCTACACCATTCAATCACCGAAAATGGATGAAGAAGCACTGTCATGGTTCGTTGACTATGATATTGCCCGCGCCATGCTACAGGTTAAAGGTGTAGGTGCAGTCGCCCGTGTGGGCGGTGTTACCCGTCAAGTTGAAGTTGAACTCGACCCTGAAAAATTACTGGCATTAAATGCAACTGCTACAGATATTACCCGTCAATTACGCTTGATTCAGCAAGACGCCTCAGGCGGTCAAACCAAAATTGGGGGCAGCGAACAGTCAATTCGTACTATTGCAACCGTCAAAACGGCTGCAGAGATTGGTGCAATGGATCTTGCGCTCAGTGATGGTCGCCATATTCGCCTTGATCAAGTTGCATCTATTCGTGATGGAATTGCAGAACGACGCTCTGCCGCATTGCTGAATGGACAACCTGTGATTGGCTTTGAAATTACCCGTAGCAAGGGTGCCAGTGAGGTTGATGTTGAGAAAGGTGTAATTGAAGCACTGGATAAACTCAAGGCTGCACATCCAGACATTAAAATCACCGAAGCATTTAACTTTGTTAAGCCCGTTGCTGACAACTATAAAGGTTCAATGTCGCTTCTTTATGAAGGGGCAATTTTAGCAATCTTGGTAGTTTGGCTATTTTTACGTGATTGGCGTGCAACAATTATCGCTGCAACTGCCCTACCACTGTCTATATTACCCGCCCTGATTGGGATGTATTACTTTGGATTTACCCTCAATACAGTTACCTTGCTGGCAATGTCGCTGGTGGTCGGGATTCTGGTGGATGATGCAATTGTTGAGATTGAGAATATCATTCGACATCTCAGGATGGGTAAAACACCCTATGAAGCGGCAATGGAAGCAGCGGATGAAATTGGTTTAGCAGTGATTGCAACCACGTTCACGTTAATTGCAGTATTTTTACCAACAGCTTTTATGAGTGGAATTGCAGGTAAGTTCTTTGTTCAATTCGGTTGGAGTGCTGCATTGGCAATTTTTGCTTCTCTATTAGTTGCACGCCTGCTTACACCAATGATGTCTGCTTACATTTTAAAACCATGGATTGGTCAAGTTGAAAAGCAAGATGAAACTTTAGATAAGCAATCAAAACTAGATCATGGTACAACAAAACTAGCTAAAGATCGCGCCAACGATGGACGTGTCATGCGTGGCTATATGCGTTTAGTCACATGGTGTTTAAATCATCGTTGGGTCACTTTATTTGGGGCAATTGCCTTTTTCGTTGGCTCAGTGATGCTGATTCCTTTACTGCCAACAGGTTTCGTTCCACCACCTGATACAGGACAGACTCAAGTTCGTTTAGAGCTTGCACCCGGTTCGCAATTTGTTGACACCTTAAAAACAGCAGAATACGCACGCAATCTGATTAAAGATCATCCTGAAATCAAGAGTATATACACAACGATTGGTGGTGGTGCAGCAGGAACAGATCCTTTTTCAGGTGGTGCTTCAAGCGAACCAAGAAAAGCCACATTAACCATTCAGATTACTGGACGTTCTGATCGTAGTGCAAGTTTACAAGAGATTGAAAATCAAATTCGTCAACGTTTGGCTCCACTGCCGGGTGCTCGAATACAAGTTGGTCTAGCTGGAAATAATAGTCAGTACCAACTTGCTCTTTCAGGTGATGATCCTGAAGCTTTAATGTCTACAGCACGTAAGCTTGAACGAGAATTACGCACTATTCCAAATATTGGGAGTATTACTTCAAGCGCGGCTTTAATTCGTCCTGAACTGGTCATTCGTCCTGATTTTGCTAAAGCCGCAGATTTAGGTGTCACCACCTATGATATTGCTGAAACTTTGCGTATCGCCACCGCAGGTGATTTTGATCAGAATCTAGCAAAATTAAACTTATCTCAACGTCAAGTTCCCGTTGTGATTAAACTGCCTTTGGCTGCTCGCCAAGATCAGGAGTTAATGAAACGCTTGATGATCAAAGGCAGCCACGGCCCTGTGATGTTAGGGACGATTGCAGATGTCAATATTGAAAGTGGGCCATCGCAAATTGATCGTTTCAATCGTTTGCGTAATATCAATTTTAATATCGAGCTGAATAATCAACCGTTAGGTGATATTGCTGCTAAAGTTGACCAACTTCCAACCATGAAAAACCTACCACCAACAGTTAAACGTACCAATATTGGTGATGCTGAAGTCATGCAAGAGTTATTCTCAAGCTTTGGTTTGGCGATGCTGACAGGTGTATTGTGTATCTATGTTGTTCTGGTTCTTTTATTTAAAGACTTCCTACAACCGATCACTATTCTGGTCGCTCTACCTCTATCACTCGGTGGCGCATTCGTACTATTACTTTTAGCAAAAAGTAGCTTCTCGATGCCAAGTTTGATCGGTTTGATTATGTTAATGGGAATTGCAAGTAAAAACTCGATTCTATTGGTCGATTACGCAATTATCGCGAGAAAGGAAAAAGATTATTCTCGATTGAATGCGTTGTTGGATGCCTGCCATAAGCGAGCACGACCAATTATCATGACGACATTAGCAATGGGCGCAGGTATGCTACCGATTGCGTTGGGTATCGGAACAGATCCGAGTTTCCGTGCGCCAATGGCAATTTCTGTTATTGGTGGGTTAATTACCAGTACCTTTTTATCGTTATTGGTTATTCCTGTAGTCTATACCTTCATTGATGATATCAACCGTAAATTAAACAGCTTTAGAAAAACAAAGCCCACATCAATTGAACAGTCTTAAGCAAAATTCCAACAAAAAAAGACGGTCAAATGACCGTCTTTTTTGTTGTTCAATACTATTTTTTTGCTAATGCTTTTTCAATATCTGCTTCTAAGGCATCTGGTTTAGTCGTCGGAGCATAACGCCCTAAAACTTCGCCATTACGCCCAACAAGAAACTTGGTGAAATTCCATTTAATATTCTGACTTCCCAAAATTCCCTTTGCTTCACGCGTTAGAAATCGAAAAATAACATGTGCTTCAGGACCTTTTACATCTACCTTTGCAAACATTGGAAAACTTACACCATAATTTCTTTGACAGAATGCGCCAATTTCTTTATTCGTGCCAGGATCCTGACCACCAAATTGGTTACAAGGGAACCCTAAAACCTCTAAGCCTTGAGCTTTATATTTTTCATGCAACTTTTCAAGTCCTGCAAATTGTGGTGTAAAACCACACTTACTTGCAGTATTTACAATCAGCATGACCTTGCCTTTATAATCAGCGAGCGCTTTTGTTTCTCCCTCTAACAATTCAGCTTCAAACTGATAAATGTTACTCATGGATAGGTTTCCTCGTCATTCTTTTCTTCTGTTTTAAGTTGTAATGATGCCGAATTCACGCAATAACGCAGTCCTGTCGGCTGTGGACCATCCTCAAACACATGACCCAAATGTGCATCGCAATCATGGCAGACAATTTCCGTTCTAACCATACCATGCGATAAATCTTCATGTTCTTCTATTGCAACACCATCAATTGGTCTATAAAAACTTGGCCATCCACAACCGCTATCGTATTTCGTTTCAGATGAAAAGAGTTCTGCACCACAACATCGGCAGACATAAATACCATGCTGTTTGTTATTCCAATATTGCCCTGTAAATGCTGGTTCTGTGCCTTTCTGACGAGTAATACGATATTCTTCTGGTGATAGTTCTCTTTGCCATTCCCGCTCTGTTTTATTGACTTTTCCCATAACCTACACCTTTTATTCTGATGTTAAAAATATCTCGATGATCAGGTTTTATATTTACGCCATTCATAACAAAAACTCTAGTCTCATAACGTACAATTTAGTGAAATTTAAGCATTAATTTTTAATAGCAAAAAGAAAGCAATTTTAAATTTAAAGGTAAGCAAATTTTAACAAAACTATCTTTCTCGTAAGCAAAGATAGTGTTATCCTTGTTTGGCACGGTTGTATAGGACAAAAAATGTCTCAGAAAAAAAGTGTGGTTTTTCAAAAACTCTTACCAACAATCAAACAATATCAACAATCAGGTTTTACCTATGAAAAAATTGTTGAATTACTTAGAGATCAACATGATCTAGATTTGGTAAGTGTCGAAACCTTTAAAAGTTATTTATACCGATATGCAAAAGTGAATCCAGCTATGTCTAAAAATACTGTTACATCCCACTCTGCTCAATCAAATCGTGAAATCAAGAAATCATCGAAACTTGAGCATGTTTGCTACGACATTCGTGGACCAGTATTACGCGTTGCCAATGAAATGGAGGAGCAAGGACACAAAATCATTAAGCTCAATATCGGCAACCCTGCACCTTTTGGTTTTGAAGCTCCACAAGAAATTATCAATGATGTTGCATTAAACCTACCGAATGCGATTGGTTATACAGACTCCAAAGGGATTTTCCCTGCGCGTAAAGCCATTTGCCAGTATTATCAGCAAAAAGGCGTTTTTGATATGCACGTTAATGATGTGTATGTTGGAAATGGCGTGTCGGAACTGATTGTGATGGCAATGCAAGGTTTATTGAACGATGGCGATGAAATGCTTGTTCCTATGCCTGACTATCCATTATGGACGGCAGCAGTCAATCTCTCTGGTGGTAAAGCTGTTCATTATAAATGTGATGAAGAAAACTATTGGTATCCTGATCTTGGCGATATGGAAAGCAAAATCACAGCAAACACGCGTGGTATTGTCATTATCAATCCAAACAACCCAACAGGTTCTGTTTACCCACGTCATGTATTGGAGCAAATTGTTGCTTTAGCTAAAAAGCATGACTTAATTTTGTTTGCAGATGAAATCTACGACAAAATCGTTTATGACGGCATTGAGCATGTTGCTGTTGCAGCTTTGGCTGGCAATCAACTTTGCATTTCATTTAATGGTTTATCAAAAGCCTATCGTATTGCTGGTTATCGTGCAGGTTGGATGGCGATCACAGGTGATAAATCACGTGCTGCAGACTATATTGAAGGTTTAGACATGCTTGCTTCAATGCGTTTGTGTGCGAATCATCAAGCACAATATGCAATTCAAACTGCACTCGGTGGTTACCAGTCTATCAATGATTTAATTCGTCCAGGCGGTCGTCTGTATGAACAGCGTAATATTGCATGGGAAATGTTAAATGAGATTCCTGGAGTAAGTTGTGTTAAGCCTGAGGGTGCAATGTACTGTTTCCCAAAACTAGACCCTGAGATCTATCCGATTGAAGACGATGAGAAATTGATGTTGGATTTATTAAAGGCTGAAAAAGTTTTATTGGTTCAAGGCACAGGTTTTAATTGGCCAACACCAGATCATTTCCGTGTAGTGTTCTTACCTGCTGAAAATGAGCTACGTGAGGCAATTAATCGTTTAAGCCGTTTCTTGGCAAAGATGCGTTAAGCAAAATTAGTAATACAAAAGGAAGCAAATCGCTTCCTTTCTTAAGATATATACTCAAGTTAATGGCTTAGAGTAATTTAATTGGCATTTACTCTCTAAAAATCTTTGACAACTCCACAATGAAAATCAACTAGAGGAATTTCGAATATATTTTGGTTTCAGTAAATACTTACTTAGCTTGGACAAAGTATTTCTTGTCGACCATTAATAGATTGTGCATTTACCCAATCCCCTAAACCGATATGATCTAGATATTTTTTATTAATTTCATTAATTAAATAAGGTGGTCTACTATTACTTTTAAAATCTATTGAATAGTACCTCAATACCCAATAGTCTTTAGGATATTTCATAACATCAAGTTTCCCCTTACAATCATCCCTAAGTTTATCCATTGAAATATTTAGCTGCTGTAATGAACAAATTGTTCTCCTAGTGTTAATAGCTCGACAATCCAACCAAGTAGACCAATTTCCTCGCGCTTCAATCCTATATTGAATATTATCTGAAATTAAAATTAAAGATTTTTCATAGGAATTTGAATAATCGAAATAGCCAGAACAGAGTTTTCCATCCATAAAACAGCTAATTCCAATCTTAGCCTTCCAATCACTTTCACAAGAGCATAAAATAATAGATAAGAATAAATAGAAACAAAAAAATTTCATATCTCTATCTCATTGGAGGGGGTGAACAAGATGGACAATAGGGTTTATTGAAGAAATTAATTTTATAGCCATCATCAATTTTAAATACTCCAGATTTAATATCAAATGATTTAATTCCTCCTGCATTTGTAGCACCTATTTCAGTTAATAAATTTCTTCCGGCATTTAAACTATTTGATATATATGTCGAAATAAAACCTGAATTATTATTAAAAGGGTCTTTGGGCTTATGCTGTTCAAAATTATATGTGTCGGAATACAATTTTCCGTTTGAGCTCATAGTCAACTCTCCATAGACCCAATAACCTTTATCCTGATTACTAGGTATTGTATTCCATTTTGATGAGACCCAGTTTCCTAAATCATCTCTATAACCCGTAACTCTTACACCTAAGGTAGTATTTCCTAATCTTGTTACCCCCCATTGACCAGAGCCATTTGGCTCAACCATTAATCGACTTGCATTTACATTCAAATCTCGTCCTAAATCACCATTAATTGTTAGATTCGCATTTGCTTGAGCAACATTCGGAAAATCTCCTCTAAAATAGTCTTTAGGTAAACTAGCAAATAGACTTGCTTGTGAAGTTATTGCATTTGACATATCCCAATTTGACAATTGTTGAAAATCTAATCCACTCGAATCGACATTCATCACAGGATTACTACCCGCATACGCATACGGATTCAAACCACCCTCTAACCCAATCGGATCAGCTTCCATATAACGACCCAATTCAGGGTTGTAATAACGGTTGTGGTTATAGAAATGACCTGTTGCTGCATTAAGCTTGTGCAAGATCCAATCCCGCATCAGCAGATTTGGTCATCCATTCCAAGCCCTTTTTTAATATTAATATTAACGCCATCATCACCATAGAGGTATAAAAACCTAAATAATTGCCCTTTTTGTGCCGCCTGTGTATACCACTTTAACGCTGTGGGATTATCTTCTTCAGTCCCTTCGCCATAATCATACATATACCCTACGGAAAAAAGTGCATTAGCATTTCCCTTTGCAGCCGCCTTTTTGAACCACTCTAATGCTTTACCAAAATCTTGATCGACCTCATTTCCATAATAATAAGCATCTCCAAGATTATTTTGGGCAATTGCATCACCGCTTTTTGCTTGTTGAACGAGTTCTTGACTAAAAGATACATCCTCAGCTTGAGCTAAAGAAATTGCGCTCATACTTAATAATATTGAAAATACGATATTCTTTAATTTCATTCTTGAACCTGCTTTGGTACATTTTTATGCAGATACATTCTAGCGGTTAAACAACTTAAGTAAATGTATATTTATATTTCCATATAAATCAAAAGTTAATTTTTATTAATTTATAAAAAGTACAGAACAAATAGACAGTTTGCCAAAATATTAAGCATGCCATTTTCGGTTTGCATGCTAAACTATGCGTTGCTTTGAAAAAGGATAGTCCTTCTATGCGGTTTGTTCATCTCGGTATCCATACAGAATTTTCGATTACGGAATCGATTGTTCGCATACCTGATTTGGTCAAAGCTGCCGTTAAAGATGACATGCCTGCGCTTGCATTAACAGACTTATCCAACTTGCACGCTGCGGTGAAATTTTATGAAGCTTGTTTAAAAAAAGGCATTAAACCTATTTTAGGCAGTGTCATTCGACTGAATGACGCAGAGCACCGCGCAACCTTATTAGCTATGAGCAGTAAAGGTTGGCGAAATCTAACCGAAATCGTATCTCGGGGCTTTATTGAAGGACAACAACTTAGTATCCCATGCGTACAAAAAGAATGGATACTTGAACAATCAGAAGATTTAATTGTATTGCTTGGACAGCATAGTGATGTTGGCAAAATGCTTTGTTCATCCAATCCACAAAAAGCAGAACCTTTGTTAGAAGCATGGATTGAAAAGTTTGGTAATCGTGTTTATTTAGCATTAACACGTACTGAACGTGTTGGTGAAGAAGATTTTATTCAACAAGCCGTTAAACTCGCTGCTAAATATCAAATTGGTGTCGTTGCACATAATGATGTTCACTTTGTTGAACAAGATGATTTTGAAGCACATGAAGCACGTGTGTGTATTGCTGATGGTTATGTCCTTGGTGACGATAAACGTCCTAAGAATTATAGCTCTGAACAGTATTTTAAAACTGGTGAGCAAATGTCTGAGCTATTTTCAGACATCCCAAGTGCAATTGAAAATACCTACCATATTGCCAAACGTTGTAATGTTGCCTTACAACTCGGGACTTACTTCTTACCTGATTTCCCGATCCCAGATGGCTATACCATCGACACCTATTTCGAACATTTATCTCGTACAGGTTTAGAGGAACGCTTAAATCACCTTTACCCTATTGCTGAACGTGATGAAGATTGGGTTGAAATTCGTAAACCTTATGATGATCGTATCAAGTACGAAGTTGATATTATTTTAAAAATGGGTTTTCCAGGTTACTTCCTGATCGTCATGGACTTTATTCAATGGGCCAAAAATAATGGTGTGCCTGTAGGTCCTGGCCGTGGTTCGGGTGCTGGTTCATTAGTTGCCTACAGTTTAAAAATTACTGATCTAGATCCATTACGTTATGATTTGCTTTTCGAACGTTTCTTAAACCCTGAACGTGTCTCAATGCCCGATTTTGACGTCGATTTTTGTATCGCAGGTCGTGACCGAGTGATCGAATATGTCGCACAAAAATACGGTCGTGAAGCCGTTTCACAGATTGCGACTTTTGGTACGATGGCTGCAAAAGGCGCAATCCGAGATGTTGCACGTGTCTTAGGTAAGTCTTATGGTCTAGCTGACCGTATTTCCAAAATGATTCCGACCAAGCCGCTTGGCGTTGATCTAGTCACTGCGATTGACATGGAACCACAGCTCAAAGACATCGTGACCAACCCATCAAACCCTGATAATGACGATGCTGCTGAAATTTGGGAAATGGCACTTAAGCTCGAAGGCATTACACGAAACACAGGGAAACACGCAGGTGGTGTAGTCATTGCACCCGGAAAAATTACCGATTATTCAGCGGTACTGTGTGAAGCAGATGGAACAAGTCGTGTTGCGCAATACGATAAAGATGATGTTGAAGCAGCAGGTCTGGTTAAATTTGACTTCTTAGGTTTGCGTAACCTCACAGTTATTGAAGATGCCGTTCAAAATATTAATAAAAGAATCAAATCTGAAATTCCTCTCGAAATTGCAAATGTTCCATTAGATGACAAGGATGCTTATTTAGTCTTTGCGGACGCAAATACAACTGCGGTGTTCCAGTTTGAATCCGTCGGCATGAAAAAAATGCTCAAGGAAGCAAGACCGAGTAAATTTGAAGAAATTATTGCCTTCGTTTCTTTATACCGCCCCGGTCCAATGGATCTAATTCCAGACTTTATCCATCGTATGCATGGTGGTGAGTTCGAATATCTACATCCATTGCTAGAAAGCGTACTTGAACCTACCTACGGGATTATGGTTTACCAAGAACAGGTGATGCAGGCAGCACAGTTCTGCGCAGGCTATACACTTGGTGGTGCAGATTTACTTCGCCGTGCCATGGGTAAAAAGAAACCTGAAGAAATGGTTAAACAGCGCCAAATCTTTATTGAAGGTGCTGCAAAAAAAGAGATTGATGAAGCGACAGCAAACCATATCTTCGACTATATGGAAAAGTTCGCAGGTTATGGATTTAACAAATCACATGCCGCAGCCTATGCCCTTGTTGCCTATCACACTGCATGGTTAAAAGCACATTATCCTTCAGAATTTATGGCGGCGGTTTTATCATCAGAAATGCAGAATACGGACAGTATCGTATTTTTAATTGATGACTGCCGTAATAATAAATTAGAAGTGCTACCGCCTTCCGTAAATATGTCTTTGTATCATTTCCATGCCAGTGATGAGAAAACCATTGTTTATGGTCTCGGTGCAATTAAAGGTGTCGGCGAACAAGCGATGCAATCGGTCATCGACTCACGCATCAATGAAGGTCCATACAAGGATTTATTTGACTTCTGTCATCGAATCGACCTGAAAAAAATCAATAAACGTACCTTAGAAGCCTTAATTCGTGCGGGTGCGTTGGATTGTTTAGGTATTGAACGCTCAAGCTTAATGGCTCAATTGCCTGAAGCTGTTCAAGCGGCTGAACAAGCACGAAGTAACCGTGAGACGGGTATCATGGATTTATTTGGTGAAGTTGAAGAAGTTCAACGCAAACCTGCTAAACCTGTGAAACCGTGGTCAGACGAAGTTCGCCTTAAAGGTGAAAAAGATACGCTTGGATTGTATCTCACTGGTCATCCGATTGATGTCTATCGTCCAGAATTAAAATCGTTTATTCCAGCAAAATTAAATGAACTAACACCTACTCGTCGTGGTGTCACGACCGTCTTTGCTGGTTTAGTCGTTGATATTGCCAACTTCCCGAACCGTATCATGATTACACTAGATGATGGTACTGCTCGTGTGGAAATCAGCTGTAATCATGAGCGTTTTCAACGTTATAAAGAAATCGTTCGTCTAGAACAAGTCATTGTTATCGAAGGCGAAATCTACGAACGTGAAGGCTTTGATCGCCCAATGGCGCGTTTAAGTAAAGCGTTTAATTTAAATGAAATCCGCCAAAAGCGAGCCCAAAGTATTCAAATTCGTCTCCCTCAAGATTTAATGACCAAATCTTTAGCCAAAGATTTACAGGCAATTTTATTACCT
This sequence comes from Acinetobacter sp. ANC5681, assembly GCF_023488045.1. NCBI lineage: Bacteria > Pseudomonadati > Pseudomonadota > Gammaproteobacteria > Moraxellales > Moraxellaceae > Acinetobacter > Acinetobacter sp. ANC5681. The sequence continues at coordinate 275,432 of NZ_JAMFKZ010000001.1, read as the reverse complement.
TATTGCAATGTCGATATGTGTCAGCATATTGCTTTACAAATCCAACTTGAACAAAGCTTTGCGACAGCAGAGTTGCATCTAGGTCCGCAATGGAAAGTCGCACCTTTAGATGAATTGCTAGGCAAGCTACGTGATTATTTTGGTAAGGACGCGATTTTTATTGAATATCAAGTGAAGTCAAAAGCTGCAAAAGTAGCAGAAGCGCCTAAAGTAACGACAGTTGCACCACCACCTGAAAACATGTCTATGGATGAAGCGCTTGATCTGTATCAAGCTGAAATCTCTCAATACTCTTAATTTTGGATGATATATGAATCTGTTTGACTCAAATAACGTGTCCAAACACTTGGATCATGTGCGTATTGTGATGGTCAATACCACCCTACCAGCCAATATTGGTAGTGCCTTACGCGCAATGAAAACGATGGGTTTATCTCAACTCGTTTTAGTTGCGCCTAAAACCTATCCACACCCAGATATTGATGCTTTAGCCGCAGGTGCACAGGATTTAATTGAAAAAATTGAGATCGTTGATACTTTAGAACAAGCTATTCAAGACTGTCATCTCGTGTTTGGAACCAGCGCACGTAGTCGTACCATTCCATGGCCGTTACTGGACGTACGTCCTGCTGCAAAAGAAGCGTTACAAGCTGCAACTCAACAACAAAATATCGCTATTGTTTTTGGTCGTGAAGACCGTGGTCTCACCAATGAAGAACTTGCTTTAGCCAATTATCACTTAACCATCCCAGTTAATCCTGAGTATGGTGTTTTAAATGTCGCACAAGCGATTCAAGTCATTTGTTATGAGTTGAGAATGGCTGCACTCGAACAAAATACGCAACAAATGACTGTTGTTCCAGATGATCACATGCAACTTAAACAACAACAGAGCATGGAATGGGATGAGCCATTAGTAACACAAAAACAAATGGAAGAATTCTATCCTCATCTAGAAAAAATGCTGACTGAAATCGAATTTTTAGATCCAAATAATCCTCGTTTACTTCCATTACGCTTGCGTCGACTGTTCGGAAGGATACAATTAGATCGTATGGAATATCATTTATTGCGCGGAATCTTCAGCCGCGTACAGGCTTTAGCCAAAGGCTCATGGAAACAAACCAATTCGGAGGATCATGCCCAATGATTAAACAGCTTAAAGAAGATATCGAGGCTGTATTTGCACGTGATCCTGCTGCTCGAAATACACTCGAAGTTCTAACCACCTATCCGGGTATTCATGCTTTGATCATGCATCGTATGGCACATGAGCTTTGGAAAAAAGAGTACAAAGGTACAGCACGTTTACTTTCTTCATTTAGCCGCTTTGCCACAGGAATTGAAATCCATCCTGGCGCAAAAATTGGTAAACGCTTTTTTATCGATCATGGTATGGGTGTGGTGATTGGTGAAACAGCTGAAATTGGTGATGATGTCACGCTTTATCATGGAGTAACGCTTGGCGGCACAACATGGAATAAAGGCAAGCGCCACCCCACGCTTGAAGATGGTGTGGTGGTGGGTGCAGGTGCTAAAATCCTCGGTCCCTTTACCGTCCATAAAGGTGCAAAAGTTGGCTCAAATGCAGTCATCACCAAAGAAGTTCCTGAGGGCGTAACCGCCGTTGGCAACCCTGCACGATACATTTTCAAGGATAAAACCCAGATTGAGCAGGATGAAGCACGCCGCCGTGATTATGCTGAAAGCATCGGTTTCCAACCTTATGCCACCACTCAGGATCAGTCAGACCCAATTTTAGAAGGTATTCGTGTTTTACTGGATCGGATGCAGCAAAATGAAAAGCGCATGAATACCCTTTGCCAGCGCCTCTCGCTACTAGACCCAACATTTAACGGTCAAAAACAGAAGACCCAGCCATTTAGTAAAGAAGAACTTAAAATTATTGAAGAAGTTAGACGTGAATGTGAAGCTCAGAGCAAAACTTCTTCGAACTAATCCAATTTATAAAAAATGTAACAAGCTTCTCGTTGCAAGTTGGTTTTGCTTTTCCTAGACTGGTAAAACCAACGATCGACCTAGTTAATTCACTAAAATTAATGGATGTAAAGCATGAATTTTAAGCCTTTGGCACTTCTTGTACTTTCAACTTCTTTTTTAACAGCTTGTGGTACTACGCCAGTAAAAAAAGAAAAAGCTGCTGAACCTTTTGTATTCAAAGAACCTGATCCAACTCCCCCATTTTACGCTTTAAATCCAGTTAAATATGATGCTCCACCAAGCTTTGAAGTTGCAATTAAATATGCATCGGCTCAACCTGTAACAAAAATGGTTGTTTCACTTCAAGGTGACCCATCAAAATCAACCACCCTTGAGGTGAATAAATTAATCGTCCCTACGATTGATCAGAAGCAACGTAATATGAAATATGCGGTGCTTGCTGGCGATAATGAAGTAGATGTCACTGAAATTGATGATTTTCTTCAATTGGTTGAAGGTAAAGCGCGTCACTACCCACCACGTTTTACTGAACGCCAAGAACGTAAAGGTTATGAGGCAAAACTTCGTGAAATTACGCAGAAACTTGATGCTTTAGCAGAAAAGCCGAATGCTTCTCTGGATGTACTTACTCGTGCATTTAAAGCCAGTGTAATGGCTCGCAACCTTGACTTGGGTACAGCTTACACATCTAAGTCTTTAACTTATGCTCAACGAATTTTAGCGATTAACCCTAACGATCCTGAAACCAATTTTTGGTTCGGTTTTGGATTATCAGAAGGTGGTGGACAACGTGAAGCAATTCCATACCTAGATAAAGCGATTAAAGGTGGAGTGCAAGAGGCATATCTTTCTGCTGCAAACAATTTCTTATGGCTTGAACAGAAGAAAAATGCGCTTCAAACGCTCAAAAATTACAAAATTAATTATCCTGACGAAGCAGAAGTAGTTGACCGTTTGATTCAAGAAGTTGAATCAGGAAAACGTTGGAACATGTGGCAAGTTCTTAACTAAATTACTCTCTTTTTTGTAAAAATAGGCCGTTTTATACGGTCTATTTTTTTATGTTGATTGAAAATGCATCCTTTTTTCGTATTATAGCGGTAATCCTGCTCTCAATTTACTGAAACCCTAATGCGTGCATTTAATTCTTCACATCGCCTATTTGCAATAACGCTACTCAGTACAGTCATCATGAGTGGTTGCCAAGTTGTAAGCTTAAAACAGCAAGCCATTGATGTCACAATTGCTAATGAGAGAAATAGTATCCTGACTCAAAAAAGACTCAGCGAAGCAAGTCTCAATGTTTTATCGATGTCAGGTAAAGAAGCAAAGTATTGCATGCAATCTGCTGATGAGTGCATTGCGGATTTACATAAAATTCCTCAAATCTTAGATGAACAGCTCTTATCGACTAGCAGTGAATTATTTCTAGCGAAATCCAAAGCTCTAGCGGACTCATCAGAATGCAAAATAAGTAAACTAAGCAAACACAAATCTGAGGAAGAACAAAAGAATATTCAGAGAAATTATGAGCAGTGCTTAGATCAACAATTAGAAGTTTTAGATAAAAGTATTCGCTATAGCTATGCTTATCTATTTAAAACTAGTCGTGCACCACAAGAGCGACTTTTTGATAACCGCCAAGTACAAATTCGTGACTTTTACAACCAAGCATTAACTCAACTGGTCAATATTCATAGTCTAAGAAATCCATCCAAAGATCTCGCACCGACTATTAAAATTGGGAAAAGTACGTATACGATTGATATCCAAGCTTATCAACGTTTACAGAATATGAAGCTAGAAAAATTTGTTTCTAGCTATAACATGAACTTCTCAGGATTAAGAGCAATTAACCGACGCGATGGTTTTGGTTCTGATTTTGTAGCAGTATTCCCTGCAGACAATACCAATAAGTTTGAGAATAAATATATTTTAGATCCTCTCAACTACAACTATCCTAAAGGTACAAATCCGAATATTCATAAAGCTCGTTATTTAGCTGCGACTATTATTGCTCAACCTAAACGCGCCGCAGCAACAGCCGATGAAGTGTTAAATAGCCCAGAATTTGAGATTAAAGTTTACGATCCATATAGCGTTGAAAAAGTTAATATCGCTGGAAAACCTTATTCATTGGCTGCAAATTTCTCTGCTCCATATGGTTTATGGTTGTCTGAAAATAATTTAGGCGCAGCAGCTTACTTAACTTTAATTGATCGTGATCAACACCTAACCATGCCGCATTTATATATGCTGGAACCTTACAATCCTAATAAAAAAGTCATCGTATTGGTTCATGGTTTAGCTAGTAGTCCTGAAGCATGGATTGCGGTAACAAACGATATTATGGGTGATCCTGTACTTCGTGAACATTATCAAGTCTGGCAAGTTTTTTATTCAACCAATATGCCAATCTTAGAAAGTCGTTTTCAAATATATGCTCTACTTAAACAAGCATTTGGCTCGGTGAATATGCAAGATGCTGCAGCCAAAGATGCTGTTCTTATTGGACATAGTATGGGTGGTATTATCAGTCGTCTTTTAGTGAGCAATGCTGATATATCAAAAGAAGAATTAGTGATGATGAGTAGTCGTCAGCAAACTCGTTTACGCAAGCATCCCGTAATTGGTGAGCGACTAAAAATGCAACCTATATCTAATTTTGATCGTGCGATTTTTCTGGCAGCACCGCATAAAGGTACAGATTACGCTGATCGTTGGTTTACTCTCGCAGCACGAAAAATCATTAAACTACCGACCACATTTCTCACAACACTGGCAGATACTTTAACAAGTAATGATGTTGAGCTAAAAGATTTTGTAAAAACACTTACTAATGATGTTATTCAGAATGGTCCAAGTGATCTAAGTAAAAAATCCAAATTTATGGAGTTAACGGCTGATATTCCTCCACAAAAAGGTCTACTGTTTCATTCCATCATGGGAAATATCACAAAGAGCCAAGATCCTAACATCATGACAGATGGAATAGTTCCGTATAAAAGTGCTCACCTAGATGGAGCTGTTTCTGAAAAAATTATTACAGGTGGTCATTCAATTCAAGTAACTCCCGAAGCAGTCTTGGAATTAAGACGAATTTTACGACAACATCTTGTGGAACACGGTTTATATAAACCGCAAAACTAAACAAAAAGCCCAAAGTTAACTTTGGGCTTTTTTATTACTAGTTCTAATTAATTCGTAGAACGAATCATGTAATCAAAGGCAGATAATGCAGCTTTCGCACCTTCGCCTGTTGCGATGATGATTTGCTTGTATGGTACTGTCGTACAGTCACCTGCAGCAAATACACCCTGTACATTGGTTTCATTACGATCATTAATCACAATCTCACCACGATTGCTGAGTTCGACTGCACTGTTCTTTAGGAAATCCGTATTTGGCAATAAACCAATTTGTACAAAGATTCCCGCAAGTTCTACTGTGTGTTCTACATCAGTCGCACGATCTTTATACTTCAATGCTGTCACTTGTGAACCATCACCAACTACTTCAGTACTTAAAGCATTGGTGATAACTGTGGTATTCGGTAAGCTATTTAACTTATCCTGTAAGACTTGGTCAGCACGAAGTTTGGTATCAAACTCAACCAAAGTCACATGCTCAACAATCCCTGCTAGATCAATCGCAGCTTCTACACCCGAGTTACCTCCACCAATCACTGCAACACGTTTACCTTTGAACAATGGACCATCACAGTGTGGGCAGTACGCAACACCACGTGTACGGTATTCAGCTTCACCTGGAACATTCATTTCTCTCCAACGAGCACCTGTTGAAAGAATGATGGTCTTAGACTCAAGCTTAGCACCATTTTCTAGTTCAACTTCAACCAAACCATTGGCTGTTTGGTCTGCACCTGTGATTTTACTAACTCTCTGTAAGTTCATGATGTCCACGCCGTATTCACGGACATGCGCTTCCATGTCTTGAGCAAACTTAGGACCAACTGTTTTTTGGATCGTGGTAAAGTTTTCAATATCCATGGTATCCATGACTTGACCGCCAAAACGTTCAGCCACAATCCCAGTTTTGATCCCTTTACGCGCTGCATAGATCGCAGCTGTACCACCTGCAGGACCACCACCAATCACCAATACATCAAAAGCATCTTTCGCATTGAGAAGTGCTGCATCTTTTTCCGCTGAGTTACTATCTAACTTCGCGATGATTTCTTCCAAAGTCATACGACCCTGACCAATATGTTCATTGTCTTGGAACAACATTGGGACTGCCAAGATTTTGCGTTCCTCAACTTCCTCTTGGAAGAAACCACCATCAATCATGGTCGCAGTTGCATCTGGGTTATAGATCGCAATTAAGTTCAAAGCCTGAACCACATCTGGACAGTTGTGACAACTCAAAGATACAAACACATCAAAGTTTGATTTTAAGTTCAAACCTTTAATCTGATTTAACACCTCATCCGACACCTTCGGTGCATAACCTGAAACTTGTAACAATGCCAAGATCAAAGAGGTGAACTCATGTCCCATTGGTAGACCAGCAAAGAACACGCGAGGTTGTTCACCTGCTTTAGCCACACCGAAACTAGGACGGCGAGCGTTTGAACCGTCAAAACGCGCCGTAACTTGATCAGAAAGTTCAGCAATTTCGGTCACGAGTTCTTTGATTTTTGCAGCTTTATCGGATTCATCTAAAGCAGCCACCAACTCGATTGGACTTTCTAAACGTTCTAAGTAAGCTTTTAATTGAGTTTTAATATTTTGATCTAACATGTCTTTCTCCAAATTCTCAGCAATTCAATCAGCTAAATTCTTTCAATGGGACTATAGTACGCAAATTATTTAAATAGGTAAAACAGGTTGTTTTCATCATATCAATCGAACAAACCGAACATAACAAACTTATAGATCAAGTTTCTGCGTAATTCGATATCGACGGTTTTTAAAATGCTTAGCTAGCATGTACAAAACCACACTCATTGCGAGATTGATAATTAGAAAGACCAACAAAAAGAAATTCACGTACTTTGAAATTTTTTCTGCTTGCTGCGCTTGGATATCTAGCGGTTGAGTAATCAAAGTAATACTTTTCCCATACAGCTGTTGTTGCATCACCCACAATTGTTCAGGCTTAAAATCATAGTTACTAAATTCAGTGGGAACCTTTTTCTCAGCTTCGATCAATTGATTGACATAAATATTCGCAGTTTTGCGATCAATCGGATCATGTAACAAAGCGACCTGAGCTAAGACATAAGCTTTTTCTGTTTGAGAGATATTTATATCTTGTAAATCTTGAGCAATTTGGCTTTCGACAATATTTGTTTGATAACTCATCCAACGCCGATAAGCTTCATCTGTTTCGTTCTTCCAATCATATTGAATATAGCTTAATCCTGACCATAGCAATATAAACGAAATGATCCATGCCAAAAAACGCTGTGTCCAAGCTTGAAATCGCTGTTGGAAGAACTTAAATTTCTTCACCCAACGCACAATTAGAAATGCACCAACAAAGGAAACAAGGACTTTCAGAAACAGCCAACCAAACCAAGAAAGAAGATTGAAAAAATAATCCACAGGTTGTTTAAAAGGTACCAAATCTTGTACTTGATATGGTAAATCTAAACTCTGAACATGCAATGAAAGATCAAAAAACCGATAAATAAATTCTTTTTGTAGAAAGAATGCCGCAATAGTTAAAACCATCAAGACTATACTTGCAGCAAGCCCAATGACTATATTGCGTTGGCGTTTTTTCAACACCTGCAAACGCTGATCAATAGGTTCCACACTTAAATCATTTATGGGTGACAATGATCTTTCCTTTCATAATAAATTTTAAGATTTAGGCGTTTGCCCACTATTTTCCAGAACGAGATGATTAAGACTTTCTTGCAATGCACGCAAACGCGTTGTTGCTTCAGCTCTTTTTTGCATTCCCTCTTTCTGGATTTGGATTACATCATTTACTGTTTTAATGAGGGTGTTTTGAACATGTTCAAGTGTTTCAACATCAATCACTGAACGTTGATTCGCTTTTGCAGTATCAACTGAGTTTTGATGCAATAATTCCGCATTTCGACGAAGTAAATCATTGGTCGTGTCATCAATCGCTTTCGCTAATTGCACACTATTTTTCTGTTCTTGCAATGAAATCGCTAAGCTAATCTGATTCTTCCAAGCTGGCAATGTAATATTTTTTATTGCATAGAATTTATCAACCAACATCAAATTATTAGATTGAATAATACGAATCATAGGTAGGGTTTGCATTGCAGATTGTTGCAGTACTTGTAAATCACTCACCCTTTTTTCAAGATTATTCGCTAAATGATTGAGATCATAAATTTGTTGCGTGGTCTGCTGATCTTGCTCTTGATTAGTTAAGGCCACAATTTGCTGTTGAATATCTTGTTGCTTCAATTGTCCTGCTGCGATATATACACCCAATTGTTTATACTCTTCCTGCACAGCATCAAACATTTTGTCTAGAGTTCCAACACGTGCTTTCAAACCAGATTGTGAACTCTCAATTTCTTTAACTAAAGCATCAATCTGTTCTTTGGTCGTATTAAAATGCTGATCAAAACTTTGCTTTGCACTTTTAAATTTACTAAGTAAACCACCAAAAAATCCTGAACTTTTAGACTTATTCAAAATACTCGAAGTATTTAATTGCTGAGCAACCTGAACGACCTGATTTAATTTTTGCCCTGTTGCATCTAAATCTTTATTTTGAACGAGATCAAGTAACTCATCTGTATAAGTCGATGTTTTATTGGCAATATTTTTCCCATATTCAGCTACAACAGTTGTGCTTATCTCAGCGAGTTCCTTATGTGCATCCATCACCTCCGCAAAATCATGCGGTTGCAATCCTAGCTCTTTTAAATTCAATTGTTCAAAGCGTTCCTCTTGTTTTAATTCGACTTGAGTTGACGCTTGAGTCAATTCTGAACCAGACATACTTTTCCCCTCTTATTTCTCTAATGATTTTTTAAGATTTTGAATCAAATCTTCTCGACTTTTATCCAATTTTTCAAGAGTGATGCTTGAATTTGAGTGACGACTTTGCTGTAAATGATATTGCCATGCTGGAATCAAAACTTGCTGAGCTTCTTTAAATCGATCTAATAAACTAAAAGATAAATGCTGAGATAACTGCATTTGTTTGATCGCAATATCATTACTCGTTTGTAAAGTTTGTAAGGTATTCACTTTTTTAGACAATCGCTCAAGAAAATGATCTAAAGTTTTTTGGCGACTAAACTCAGGATATTCATTCAAAAACTCTTGAGCTGCGCCAATATAGGCTGCCATTTGTTCTCGTAAGCCCAATACCTGCTGTATTCGTGATTGTGACTTCTGTATTTCTATTTGCAGTTTTTGACTTAAATGATTTGCTTCATCAATTAAGCGATCAAGGTCTTTTAAATATTTTACCTGACCTGCATCATACTCCACATCAATGCCGAGCCATTTTTGCAATGCATTGAATCGACGACCACGTAGATACTTTTTTGAGAGTGACAGCTGTTGAATAATCTGTGAGATAACCGCACTTAACTGTTGATTTAATTTTGGGTCAATACCATTCAGTAAAACACTTTGAGCTTGAACTAAATGATCGGCATAGGCATTCAAACGATGCGGATCATCCATCAAAGGCAATAGATCATTTCGCTTAATCGCTAAAAGTTGCTCGTGATCAAGCGAAATCTGAGATAGAGGTATTAAGTCGAGTTCTATGGGCATATAAGTAAAAATGGTAAGAACAAATAAATTTGAACAAACTTAGTTTTAGCATGTTCTTACCAATTCTCATACTGAATTGTTGTTATGTTTTGCTGCTCTATTCGTTGTTATTTCTAAAATTTTTTATTGCTTTGGAATTGCATATGTACCGATAACATGAGCAACAGGTTCATCGTCTCCAACTGAATACAACCATACCTCACCAGTCACCAAGGTTTTACCGACTTTAATCAATTTACAAACAGCTTTAATATTTTGCATTCCGTTTGGTTTGCGGAAAAAGTTAATCGTCATATTGGTTGTGACTGCCATGGCCACCAATCCCAAGTCACCTAAAATTGCAACATACAATGCAAAATCAGCTACAAGCATCAATGTTGGCCCTGACACGGTTTGTCCGGGGCGTAAGTCACTTTGATCGACACGATATAATAGCTCTGCACCTTTTGGGGTAATCTCAACAATTGATGTTTTTTCCAGTGCTTGTGGAAACTCTTGAGCTAAAAAACTAATGATCTGTTCTTTTGCTAATAGCATATCTATTCCTCTATTCTTGAATTAATCAGCTTGGTTAGATAGTTCATGTAAAACTTGCCAATACGTTGGCGGTTCTTCTACATGTCCGCGCTCACGTAACATCTGATGCATTTTCGGTAATTTGAAATATGGAACAGCAGCCATAAGATGATGTTCTTTATGATAATTAACATGTATTGGCGCGACTAATGCACGTGCTAAATATCCTGCTTTAGTTGTACGAGTATTTGTTAAAGCACTATTACTTGTTGGCATTCCTGCATGTTCAGCCATTGAACGGACACGGAGAAACAAAGGAAATGGGGTGAGATATGCCAAGATCCACAATGCATACAACTTAGGATGACCTGAAGCCCACAATGCTCCGAAAATAGCTGCATTAGTGGCTATCGCTCCGCCACTATTTTTTATAAATGTTTTTGCATAATCGCTCCAATGACGTCCATCTTGAGGAATCCAACGGCGATCATTTGAAACTGTCCATTCCATCTTCTCAATATCCATCAACACTCGCCCAATCGCAAATTTAATTCCCGTTAAACCAGATAAATCCCGAATAAATTTGCGCATTAATGATTTTTTGGAAGTTGGAAAGCCCGAAACCAATGTTAGATCAGGGTCATCAACAGTAGAGGTTTTACTGTGATGACGGATATGATGAGCGCGATATTTATGTAAATCATTCCAAATCGGACGAGCACATAACCAATCAGTTAATGTGTCATTCAACCACTTAGTTTTAAATAAACTTTGATGCGAAGCATCATGCATAAGAATAGCAAGCGCTAATTGCCTACCAGCAAGAATGATTAGCGCTACGATACACAATAATAATTTTCCCCAAGCTGGCACATAGTCCCAAAAGCTAGCAACGGCAGCAAAGGTACCGCCAATCACAGCCCAAGTTGAAAAAACAGCCCAGCCCCCATGTAAATCTGATTTACTAGTTAGCTCACTGATTTCATCTCTTGTGAATAGATCACTGATAGCAACACGCGTATTCATATCCTTATCCCATATTTTTTTTAATTTTAAAACTACACAACTTATATTTTTATTTTAAAACATGTAATATTTCTGTCAACAAAATATAATTAAATTTTTAGTAATATTTTAAATTAACTATTCATCATGCTGTTCATAAAATCTTCGCCATAGTTCTAAACCAATTTGATCTAGCCTCTGAACACTTTGAGCAAATTGATCGCGTAATTTTACGTCAACAAAATCTTCTGGTAACAATGGATCATTCATTAATTGTGAAATTGTTTGCCGACCAAGTAATAAAGATTCTTTCGTTGCGATATCTAAATCCAACTCATTCGCTGTTTCTAACCATTGTTCAATCATTTGAGCGTATTTTTGATAATTTTGATTTAATGTCTTGGTGGACCATAGTTCAGTTATTATTTTTATAGTTTGAGCATCGAAAAACTGGATCGCACACACTTTTGCAGTTTGCTCCAGACCCGTAGCATGTAGTTCAGTAACAAGCTGCTCAAAAGATATTGCTAAATTGTCTGGGCGAATATAAATGCCTTGCTCTAACTCTTTGAATCCCAAATGTTTCAAAGCGCGTTCTCTTCTATGCAAAGCCGTTCGATCGACTCTTCCCAAAGCCCCTGTAAATACACCGATAAATTGCTGATTCCATGGTTTGGTTTGTTTAATACCATTTTTTCGATTTAACATCACATCAGCCCACTCACGTGACTGATTGGTAAACTGATAGACGCCGCGCTCAATCGCCTCAATGACTCCTTCACTCGATAATCGAGTCACAGCAACCCTGATGCTATTTTCACTAATCTCAAAAAGTCGAGCTGCAATGATGATCTGCTTGATTGAAATTTCTCGTCCTTGTAACCCCAAAAGGAGATCAACAATCAAATCACGGGCATTCAGTTTTGCTATTGTCATAGTATGTTTTAACCAATACATAACTAGTGAATATAAAAAAAATAAGATCCAAAAATTAGTAAAAAAGCCTCTTTTCTAATCAAAAAAAAGAGGCTGATTTATATTTATAAGAATACGAAAAGTAAAATTACACCCAAAACAATGCGGTACCAAGCAAATACACGCAAAGTATGACGTTCAACAAATTTAACTAAAGCACTAACTACCAACAATGCAGAAATAAACGCAGCCACAAAACCAACACCAATATTCAGCATATTGTCTTGTGTGAGAACATCAGCATTACGAATTAAATCAAATGTCGCAGCACCTAACATCGTTGGCATCGCGAGAAAGAAAGAAAATTCTGTTGCCGCTTTACGAGACAAACCTGAGAACATTCCTCCCACAATGGTAGCACCAGAACGAGAAGTCCCTGGAATCATCGCAACACATTGTGCACAACCAACTAAAAAAGCTTGCTTGTAAGTAATTTTTGTCGCTTCAGTTGTTTTATGATCAAAATTCTTGGATTCAACCCAGAAAATAATCAGACCGCCAACAATCAGTGCGATTGCGACCACAAGTGGACTAAATAGAACACTTTTAATAAAATCGACTGCAAAAATACCAATCACGACAGCAGGAAAAAAAGCAATTAAAACGCTAAAAGCAAAATGACGCGCTTCTGAATCGCCACTAAAAAAACCTTTAACCAAATCAAAAATCTTTTGTCGGTATAACCAACAGACAGCCAAAATTGCACCAAGCTGAATGACAACTTCAAATACACGCCCATCGTCGGAATGGAAGTCGATCATGTGACCAAATAAAATTAAATGACCCGTACTTGAAATCGGTAAAAACTCGGTCAAACCCTCAATAAACCCTAAAAATAAAGCCTTTAAAATTTCAATATGTTGCATAACTTACTCAAAAAATGCGTAGTTCAAGATTAAAATAAAGGGCAAGCTTACCTTGAAATTAAATCATTTTATGTGATTGTCACGTAACGTTTTAAGCTTGATCTTTCTAGCTCTAATACGAGTTTATTATTAAATAATCATCAAACTATTTTTCTTTTGCATTTGTTCAACAACTTCACGTGTATCGAATCCTAAACGCCAATAAAGCAACTCTAAAACATCTAATTCATCTTGCGTGATGATACGATCGCTCCATAAACATCGCTCTGCAATTGCTAAAATATTGAGACGATCACGTAATAACAAGCCTGAAACGTCATTTAAAATTTCTGCTAAATCAAGTGGTTCATCAGAAATATCTGCATAAATCTGCATTTCTTCGGGTGCTAAAATCTGTTGAAGAATTCGCTCACGCACCTCAAGCTGATTTGGACTATTAATTTGTTGTACATGCAATAAAGCATCAATTAAATGCACAATTTGTGCTTTCACATCTTCAAATGATGTTGGTAAATGTGCAGGCATAAGATTAAGTTCACGCTTTACTCTCTCCAACAATAAAGCATCAAGCAGACCCACCTCACCGTCTTCTTGAATAATACAAGCCAATTTAGTCAAAAATTGACGAGCAATACTTGTCGGCATATGCCCAATATTCTTACAGGCGTCATGGAAGATTTGAACATGAATACGACCATCTAAATTCAATAAAGAATCTACAATTGCATGACTTACCGCGGCTTCTTGAGGAATAAACTCACGATATTGACGAATCATTAGAATCGCAACCATCACTTCCCTTGAACCTGTCGCCGTTTGCATCGCTCTTTGTATCAATTCTGGGCGCTTTTTATTCTTCCGCATTTCAGAGTTTAAAGGCTTAATTGCATCATTTAAGGCAAAACTGATCGGTGATAAACGTAATAAAGGTAAAGGCTGTGGAGAACTCCAAGGTAATGTCATATCTGTCATTTCCTCTTCCAAAGAACGAAACAGACTGAATAAAGGACGATTGCGTAACTTTTTTAAATTTTCTAATTGCAAATCCTGTAACAAAGTAGGATTTAGTTCATAAATTCGATCTTTGATACTTGGATGAATATTCATCCAACTTTGCGGACTAAGAGAATTTGCGAAACACATATGTGAAATCGATTCTGAATACGCACTATGAATTTGCGACCCTGAATGGTGGACATAGATACGTAACAAGGTTTGAATATTGGCATTATTATTCATCAAACGCATAGTTTTCAGGTCATTACGAAAGGTTCGCCCACTTAAGGTCAAATATTTAATTAAACGCGTTATTAAGATGCCTAAACTACCAATCAGCCAAATCACTCCACCAATCGCAACAAAAATAGTTTCGAATTTGTTTCGATAAGAAGTTGCATAAGGATTGTAGCCTGCTTGAGCTAATTTACTCCCCCATTGACTAAAGGTGGTTAAACCACTGTATAAGATTTTTAATTTGGTATTTTCGACTGCTTCGCCTGATAAAATCTGGTTGAATTCATAACTTAATAAGCCATATAGCTCTAGCTCATCCAAATTTTGTAGAGCACCCCACGTTAAAATAATTACGATGTCTTGAGATCTGAAGCCTGCGGTTAAGGCATTCACACCAACTTCATCTGGGAGCACATAAACAGCGGGAGTATCGATCGCAAAACTTTGAGCAACTTGCTCTACGACTTTTAATGCTGTGCTCTCTTCGGGCGTACTTTCGTCAAAAACAAGGCGTCTTGCTTTAAGTTGTTTTGCAAGTGAATGGCCGCCTTCACGTAAGACATACAGTTCAGCACCAACCGACCAAACCATAACGAAGAATAAAAGAAAGATGAAATATGGACTAAGAACATGCCACCAAATGGCTTGAGTGTAGTCAAAGAAATGAACGACTAACCCCAAAATCAAATTGAGAATAAAAACTGTCGACAACATAGCGAGCAAGCAAAAACTTACCGACCATGCAATATTTTTATTTTCAATTAAATAATGGCTCATTTCTTTCAATGTAAATTTTCCCGATTACATTGTTGATCTTAGAGGCTTCGAAACCTTAAATATCATAAAATAAAAAAGCGGGAATTTCCCGCTTTTCTATAGATTTAAATGATTACTCTTCTCTAATACCTGTTAAATCAACAGAAGAAGCATCGATATTTACATCAATATAACCATCTGCTTTCTTCTTTGCTGAATCATTACGTTTCTGCTCGAGATTAATCAGATAGTCATTATCAATCCCACCAGCCACATAGATCCCGTCAAATACTGAACAATCGAATTCTCTTAAATCAGGCACTTTGCTAGTCCGCACTGCGTTCTTTAAATCTTCCAAATCTTGGAAAACTAAACGATCTGCACCAATAATCTCACGAATTTCTTCAACTGTACGATCTGAAGCAATTAATTCAGATTTTGCTGGCATATCGATACCATACACGTTTGGATATTTCACCATAGGTGCAGCCGAAGCAAAGAATACTTTCTTCGCTCCAGAATCACGTGCCATTTGAATAATCTCATTACACGTTGTACCACGTACAATCGAGTCATCCACTAACAGTACATTTTTATCTTTAAATTCAAGCTCAACTGGGTTTAGCTTTTGACGAACTGATTTTTTGCGCTGCTGTTGACCTGGCATAATGAAGGTACGTCCGATGTAACGGTTTTTCATAAAACCTTCACGGAATTTCACGCCCAAAATATTAGCCAATTCTAATGCTGAAGTACGGCTAGTATCTGGAATTGGAATGACCACATCAATATCGTGCTCTTCACCCCATTCCTTCAAAATTTTATACGCAAGCTTTTCACCCATTTTTAAACGAGCTTTATAAACTGAGATGCCATCAATTGTTGCATCTGGACGAGCAAAGTACACATATTCAAAAATACATGGACGATATTCAGGATTTACTGCACATTGTTTGGTAAACAATTCACCATTTGAATTAATGAAAATTGCCTCACCTGGTGCAATATCACGCTCAACTTTAAAACCTAGCGCTGTAATCGCAACGGATTCAGAGGCAATAATATATTCAGTGCCTTGCTCAGTTTCACGAGAACCATAAACCAAAGGACGAATCCCGTTTGGATCACGAAAACCAACAAGCCCATGACCTGTGATCATCGCAACAACCCCATAAGCACCTTTACAACGCTCATGAACACGAGATACGGTGTGGAAGATATTTTCTGGCGTTGGGTTGAGTGTACCGATCTTCTGTAACTCATGTGCAAACACGTTGAGTAAAACTTCAGAATCAGAATCAGTATTCATGTGACGTAAATCTGTTTTAAACAGATCATCATGAATTTCTGAGGCGTTGGTCAAGTTACCATTGTGTGCAAGGGTAATACCATATGGAGAGTTTACATAAAACGGCTGTGCTTCAGCACTACTTGACGAACCTGCTGTTGGATAACGAACATGTCCTATCCCATAGTTACCAAGCAAAGCACGCATGTGACGGGTATGGAATACATCACGCACCATACCATTATCTTTGCGGAGGAATAAACGCCCTTGATGGCAAGTTACAATCCCTGCTGCATCTTGTCCTCGATGTTGTAACATCGTCAAGGCATCAAATAACATTTGGTTTACTGGCGATTTACCGGCAATCCCAACAACTCCACACATAGCAACCTCGCGACAAGCTAGGAACGGGGTTTAACCCCAATTAATAAAAAGGATTTTTCGTTGAATGATCAGAACGTTGATCTACTGAAGCGCGTTCTGACTCCTCCATTTCAGTCGAAGGGCGATGTAATAACGCACCTTCAGATGTCATTTGATGTATCGCTTCATTTGCAGCATCTTTTGATATTTCGGTCGCTAATGGCGCGTATGGCAATAAGATCTGTACAAATTTTGATTGTTTCCAATGTGGTGAACTATTCACCCAAGGACCGACACCCTGCATCGCAATCAAGACAATTAATAAACCTTTTAGTGAACCAAATGCACCGCCTGCTAGACGATTTAATGGGCCCAATTTTAAACTTTTCAAGAGCCCATTGAGGAATGCGGTAATCACCCATGTGCAAATCACGATGGCTAATACAATAAAAGCAAAAGCAGCAATTTTTTGCACAACTGGGTCTTGGCTTAGACTGCTCATCGCAGGTGCCCAAATGACCGCGTATTTAGCCCCAATGACCAATGCGAATATCCACCCGATCAAGTTCGCAAAGGCTTTAATAAATCCTTGACGCAAACCGTTCAGCCCTCCAATGAGCAAGATGATCAGGATGATGATATCAAGTGTGTTCATGTCACACAGTCATCGCGTTAACACAATCTTTTACTAGTGTTGGGCCTGTATAAATAAGGCCACTGTATACTTGAACGAGACTCGCGCCCGCCTCTTGTTTTGCTACGGCCTGCTCACCTGAAACAATTCCCCCGACACCAATTAAAGGAATTTTTCCATCTAAAACATCGGCGAACTGACGTAAACATTCGGTGCTTTTTTCAAAAACGGGTGCGCCCGACAAACCACCTGCCTCATCACCATTTGGCAAATTTTCAACGCCTTCTCGCCCTAATGTTGTATTGGTAACAATTAAGCCATCAATCTTAAATTTCAATAATTGTTTAGCGATAAATGTAATATCTTCAGGCGTTAAATCTGGCGCTACTTTGAGTACTAAAGGAACATAATGATTATTTTCTTTAGCAAGTTCTAGTTGACGTTGTTTCAAAGTTTGTAATAGCTCTGTAAGTGCATCACCACTTTGTAAACTACGTAAATTCTTTGTATTCGGTGAGGAAATATTAACTGTAATATATGATGCGTAATTATAAACTTTTTCTAAACAAATCAAATAATCAGAAACCGCATCTTCAACGGCAGTATCTGCATTTTTACCAATGTTAATTCCTAAAACGCCTTTAAACTTAGCAGCTTTAACATTTTCAATCAGTTGATCAACACCGTCATTATTGAATCCCATGCGATTGATGATTGCTTTCGCTTCTGGAATACGAAATAAACGTGGTTGAGGATTACCTGCTTGTGGACGTGGTGTAATGGTACCAATTTCAATAAAACCGAAACCCAAAGCAGCTAGAGCATCAATGTGCGCACCATTTTTATCTAAACCAGCAGCAAGACCAACAGGGTTTGGAAACTCGATACCCATACAGCTCACTGGTTTATGTGCAGTTTTCTGATGCATCAATCCAAATTTATGCGCTGTATCGAGCATAGAAAGTGTGAGTTCATGTGCACGCTCTGGTGCCAAAGTAAACAACAAAGGGCGAGCCAATGAATATAACATACCAATCACAGTCTACTGATTTTTCAAGTAGCCGTATTATAGGCATAGGCTCAACAAAACACCATGCTTGACATAGGCTTATTTTGTAGAGTCTTTGCTTTAGTGCTTCTTGATTAAACAATTTTCTGGTTTTATTCAGATTTTTAATCTTAGTCTCTGTTTGGGATTTTGCAGAACTCTGGCATTCACAACCTAGTGCATTGGAATGTTTGACATTATTGCGGATTACAGAAGAAGCACTTACCAACGTCATCAAACATAGCTACGCCAAAAAAGTCATTGTTCGTTTGTATTTTTCTGATCTTAAAAAAATTATTTTAGATTTAGAGTTATTCAGAGTTAATTATAATGAATCTATAAATATAAAGGAGCTTCAAGCTCCTTTATATTTATTGCACGTTTGCAGTTAACCTAATTTGGTTGTTATTTGAAACCAAGTCCATTTTCTGGATACTTAAGCCCATTTGAGAGAGTTGCATTAAGAAGTTTGCAAGAACAGCATAATTTTGATGTTCAGCGACAATTTGAATTTGCTCACCATTCTGCTGTGAAGAAACCGATAAGCCTTGTTGTTGTGCCGTACGTTGAATTTTATCTGCTGCTGATAGCTCCAGATCATTTGCAGGTTTCATTGTTGCTGCATTACTTTGCATCCAAACCATTAAATCTTTTAATTCATTTAAACGTTTTTGCTGTTGCTCGGCCAAAGCATGCATTTTCCATAATGCAAAACCAATAATCACAACAACTAAAAAAACTGTTGTGAAAATTACCATCACGCGTTCACGTACAGATAAGCTCTGTAAATATTGATTTAAGGTTTCAATTTTTTGATCGAAACTATTTTGTAGACTTGTTAATGCTTTCATTATTTTACTTTTACCACCCCAATCGCACCAATCGAATCTGCTTGAACATTACCCAATTCAGCTTGGAAACCTTGTTGGTTTAATTGTTGAGTTAATCCTTGTAAGTCATCTGCAGATTTAGCTTTTAATGACATTGCTAAAGTCGAAGCATCATAATTAACTTGCTGAGCAATGATCTGTTTCTGCATTAAAATCGGTCCTACTCGACTCAACAACGAAAGTGCTTGTGTATCACCCAGCTGACTCATTCGTAATTGACTTTCGAACTGACTTTTAATGTTTTGCTCAGTAACGCGACTATTTTCACCAAACCACAATTTATATTGATCTATCGCCTGAGCCGATGTCTGATCAGCCACTTTTTTTAGTTTAGACCAACGTAAAGCGTCATAACCCAATTGAACAAAAATGACGGCAACCAAAACCAATGCTGAAGCTTTCCAATAACCTGACCACTGAACTTCTGCATTCTTGGATTTTGGCAAAACATTAAATGGATGCTGTTTTGCCTTTGCCAAGGGCTGAAATTGGTAACTAAATTCAGTGTATTGATCTTGGGTTGAAGCAGCCATAACTGTTGCTAATTCAGTTGAACTAAGATTTGCCAGCTTATAATTCGTTTCAGGTGTTTGAAACTCAAGGAATAATCCCAAGTCATCCACTGAATTACCAGACCATTCCGATTCTCTTACCAATAAGTGATCATAGAGGTTTGCAATCACCACTTGGTTTTCTTCTGGCGTTGGCAAAATTAGAAAATCAGGTAAGAACGCTGCAATTTGAATTGGCAAAAGACTAAGCGCATGTTGCCATGTCTCAACTGTGGAATGAGCCACGCCCATCACACTAAGCTGATCATTTTGAAAATGATGAACCACCTTCATTTGATCGATTGGCAAAGTCACATATTCTTCTAATAAGTATTTAAGCCCTTCTTGCCCTAACTGCTTGTAGTGCATTTTTGTCATAGGCTGTTGCAAGATTTGCGCATTACGGCTTGGAAAATAGACCACTGCCTCTTTTCCATTATGCACTTGTAAGTCCTGAATCAACTGCTCAAGACTATTTGTCTGCAACCAATTTTCCCCTGCCGACCAATACCATGTTCCATTGGTTTCGGGCATCCATATATACAGCATCGGTGTTCAGTACCCTTATCCTATCGCGGATATATAAATTATAGTGTTGGTATAAAACGATTCTTTTGTGTTGATAAACCATTAGCAATCACAGCTTGATCATAAATACGTGCTTCTGCTAATGCAAACGGATTAAAATTCTCATGGGTCAATTGCTCTGCAATATGTGCCACAACATTCATATGACAGACCACAGCAATAGATTCATAGGGTAATTTAGATAACCATTCAATTGCATCTTTAGCATCATCATCAGGTTTAATTTTATCGCAAATTAAAACAGGAATGCCGTAAAAATGAGCTTTGATGTGTGCCAAAGTTTCTTGGGCACGTAATAGCGGACTAACAATAAAAATTTCAGGCTGAATGACATCTTTTAAAAAATGTCCTGTTTGCTCAGCTTGTTGATGCCCACGCACTGTTAATGGGCGTTGCGTATCATTACCATTGATTGCTGGAGATGCTTCACCGTGACGTACTAAAGTTAACTGCATATAAGGACCTTATTATTTATACCTATATATTAACAATGATTGATGACAGTTTTCTGATTAAACTTCATGATGTGGTAAAACAAATTCTACATCACTACGATGACCATTTTTCATCAATGATAAAGCGATCGTCATTGGTGGCGCGTTTTCAAAAATAACTTCATATAAAGCATTGGTAATCGGCATATAAACATCCAGTTCTTGTGCTTTAGCACGTACTTGGACAATGGTATTAATCCCTTCGGCTGTTTGACCTAACTCTTTGGTTGCTTGATCAAGTATTTTGCCTGAACCGAGTGCAAAACCAATTTGATAGTTGCGACTTAATGGACTATTACAAGTTGCGAATAAATCACCTACACCAGAAAGCCCTAAGAAAGTCAAAGGATTCGCACCCTGCTTGACTGCAAAACGGCTCATCTCAGCCAAAGCACGGGTCAAAATCATACTCTTGGTATTTTCACCAATGTTATAAGCTGCGCCCATTCCCATGGCAACTGCATAGATATTTTTTAATGCACCACCAAGTTCCACACCGTGTACATCATCACTACCAAACACACGGAACAATGCGCTATGCAAAGCATGTTGTACCGCATAGCGAACCAATTCCGATTCACTTGCAATCACGGTTCCTGATGGCATACCTGCCATAATTTCTTTTGCTAGATTTGGACCTGATAAAACACCATAAGGGACTTCTGGTAATTCTGCGCGAATAATCTCACTCATAAAACTAAAGGTTTTTGCTTCAATGCCTTTGGTTAATGAAACTACTGCTTGGGCTGTAATAAACGGCGCAATTTGTTTTAAAACATCACGAAATGAGTGACTAGGAATTGCGACCAAAATAATATCTCGATCTCTTACTGCTAATTCTAAATCAGCAACAGCACGCAAAGCTGGCTCTAATGGATAATCAGGTAAATAACGTTTATTAATATGTGTTTGATTAATTTCTTCTGCTACAGCCGCATCACGAATCCAAATCATGGTATCGCAGCCATTACGCACGGCTAAATTCGCCATTGCTGTACCAAAACTACCACCGCCCAATACCGTAATTCTTAATGCTGTTTTTTGATCTACTGCCACAGGCTCAACTAAATCACTAAATTTTAACGCTGTCATTTTTTATCCTGAAACCAATTTGTTTCTTTAATCATTCACAAATAAGATTATTAAATTACTTGCCACACTTTTACAAATTCTTGGGGATCTATTTCTGCACGAGGAGCAATCGCTTTCGCTGCTGTTCCAATATAAATAATACCTGAAATTAAATCTTGCTCTTTTAAGCCCAACTGTTGTTTAAGCCAATTTGATTCTACCACGGCTCCAGAACGCCACATACTTGCAAAACCTTGTGCTTGCAAAGACAATAAAAAGTTTTGAATGGCTGCACCCGTACTTAAAATTTGTTCAAAATGCGGGACTTTCGGATGATCCTGAATTGTCGTCAGTGCTAAAACCAATAGTGGCGCGCGAAATGGATGATGTTTGGCTCTTTCTAATTGTGTAGGATCACTTTCACCCAAGTCAGCTAAAGCTTTTGCCAAATGCTCACCAAATGCTGCACGTTGCTCAGGTGTAATGATCACAAATCGAGTGGGTTTTAAACGATGATGATCAGGTGCAGTTAATGCTGCTTGTACCGCTTTTTCGAGTTGTTTTGTATTCGGTGCTGGCTCAATTAATTGCCCAATAGATTGACGTTGATGAATATTTTGATGAATTGTCTCTATATTTGAGTCCGTCATTGACATGAATCTAACTAACACAAGGATTTGTTTAGATTAGCATAATCTAACTGATTTCTACCACGTTTAATCCTTGCTTAATCATCAATTTGAGAAATTTAACAGAGTGCTACTACAAACTGTACATAACCTGTAAAAGCAATTAAAAATAATATGTTCAAATAATCCAATGAGGTAACTACTTGAGAACAAGCAATGAAAAAAACGTTAATCATGAGTTTATTAGGTGGCTTGATACTCGGGCTCACCGCCTGTGCATCAACACCGACCAACACCTTAGCGATTCAAAAAGAAAATAATCAATATGAAGTGACGGGAATTGGTAAAACCAATTTGATCGCTAAAAATAATGCCATTAGTGCCGCTCAAAAAACTTGCACCCGAAATACATCACCAGTCGTGGTTGATGAGAAAACTGCATATCAAGGCGTTTTAAAAGGTGTAGTCGATGAACAAACAGGCAAATTGGTGGAAGCTGCTGCGGGTGTACTTGGAACGATTACAGGTAAAAATGCATCATTAGCCAAAGATGATGACTATCAAACAACGCTTACTTTCTATTGCAAAGCAAATTCATAAATATAAAAAAGCCGATATTAATATCGGCTTTTTTATTACATTCAGCTTAGTGAGCTTCGCTCGCAGCCTCTTCTGAAGCTGGGCTTACTGCTTCAGTATTTTTCTTATCTTGTAATTCTGGCTTATCAATTGCGTTGATCGCAGCTTGTTGCTCTGGCGTAGTCGGTGCTGATACTTCTGAAGCTACTGGTTCTTGCTGTTCAACATTTTTTGCTTCTTCTTTCTTTCCACATGCAGTCAACATGATTGGAGCAATAATTAAAGCGGCAAGGGTTAATTTCATTTTCATCACGGCTTTCCACAGTTACTTGGTTAAGTTGATGACTATTATATTGCAAATATATGACATTTTAATGACATAATAAAAAGAGCCGATTGATATCGACTCTTTTTTTAATCACTTGTTATATAACGGAAGCTAAACCTGACTTAAGCACGCTCAAGTAACACAGCCACCGCAGGTAATGTTTTCCCCTCTACAAATTCTAAGAATGCACCACCACCCGTTGAGATATAACCGATTTGATCAGCTACTTCATATTTATCAATAGCTGCTAATGTATCACCACCGCCTGCAATTGAAAAACCAGTAGATTCAGCAATTGCCAATGAAAGTGTCTTAGTCCCTTCACCAAATTGATCAACTTCAAATACGCCTACTGGACCATTCCAAAGAATCGTTTTTGATGTTTTTAAGATTTCTGCAAAAGCTTGTGCAGTTTCAGGACCAACATCTAAAATCATGTCAGTATCTGCAACATCTTCTACTTTCTTAACAACTGCTTGAGCATTTGCCAAAGAACCTAAGAAGTCACTGAAGTCGATTTGAGTTGCCTCAGCAACAACGACATCAGTTGGTAATGGAACGCTTACTTTTGCAGCAATTTGTTTTGCAGTGTCAATTAAATCAGCTTCATAGAGAGATTTACCAACATTGAAACCAGCAGCAGCAAGGAATGTATTAGCAATACCACCACCCACAATCAATTGATCACAAATGCTAGAAAGTGAATTTAATACATCAAGTTTTGTTGATACTTTAGAACCCGCAACAATTGCTACCATTGGTTTTTCAGGTGTTTGCATTGCTCGACCTAGCGCATCTAATTCAGCGGCTAATAACGGACCAGCAGCAGCAACTTTAGCAAAACGTGCTACGCCTTCTGTTGACGCTTCTGCACGGTGAGCAGTACCAAATGCATCCATAACGAATACATCACAAAGTGCTGCATATTTTTGTGCAAGCTCTTCTTTATTTTTCTTTTCGCCATGATTGAAACGTACATTTTCAAGTAATACCACTTGACCCGCTTCAACCTCAACGCCATCTAAATAATCAGTAAATAATTTAACATCCTGACCCAAAGCAGTGCTTAAATAAGCTGCAACTGGTGCAAGTGATTGCTCTGGCTTTGGCTCACCCTCTACAGGACGACCAAGATGAGAAAATACCATTACCGCAGCGCCTTTATCTAACGCAGCTTTGATTGTTGGTAATGCAGCACGTAAACGTGCATCGCTGGTAATTTCCCCATTTTTTACAGGAACGTTTAAGTCTTCACGAATAAGAACACGTTTACCTGCTAAATCAAGGTCAGTCATGCGCTGAAAATTCATGGATGGCTCTCTAGTTGATTTTAAAAACGGTACAATTTTAAATGATTCTCTAAAATAAAGGTGAGTTTTTTTGCAGAAAAGCTGTCTAAAATTTCACTTTTGATTATCATAATCATCGTCATTAAATCTTTGTATTCTTATGTCTATTCATCCTGATCCAAAAATTAATCGTTTAAATGTTCTTGGCGAACCTTTATCTAGTTGTTGCTTTGACCCAATCACGGGCTATTTCCGTAATGGTTTTTGCCATACAGCGGTCACGGACTTAGGTCAGCACACCATGTGCTCGCAAATGACGTCAGATTTTTTAAATTTTTCACAAAAAGTTGGGAATGATTTAATTACACCTTTACCAGAAGTGGGTTTCCCTGGATTAAAACCAGGTGATTTTTGGTGTATTTGTGTCACACGTTGGGTTGAAGCATACGAAGCAGGTCATGCTCCACCGATTAAGTTGAATGCATGCCATAACGCGGTTTTGCATTATGTGCCACTGAATATTCTCGTTGAATATGCAATCTAATGAAACAGTTTGAATTGATTTTGGCATCGAGCAGCCAAACTCGTAAAGACTTGATGGATCGTTTACGATTGGACTATCGTTGTATTTCACCTGATATTGATGAATCTGCAATGGGTGAATTACATGCCGATGATTTGGCTAAACGTCTGGCTTATGAGAAGGCACGTGTCATTGCTGAACAGAATCCCAATGCGATTATCATTGGTTCTGATCAAGTCGCTTGGCGTGAACACGCACCATATGACTTCATTGGTAAGCCTTTAAGTGTTGAAAATGCTATTCAACAATTACAAGAAAACTCAGGGAAAATCGTGTTTTTTAGCACCGCTCTCAGTGTTCAGCACTTGCAATCTGGCTTTGAAACAACACTGGTTGAGCATTACCAAGTGAAATTTCGCCAATTGACGCTTGCTGAAATTGAGCGTTATATCGAGATTGATCAACCGTTACATTGCGCAGGCAGTTTTAAGTGTGAAAGCTTAGGGATTAGCTTATTTGAGAAAATGGTTGGTGATGATCAAACTACGTTGATGGGTCTACCCATGATTCAGTTATGCAAGATCTTACGTGCTTTCGAGCTTAAGATTCCTTAGAAAACCTTATCTAAGCTTACTGAGATAAGGTATTTTTTCAGGTCATTTGAGGCTGTTATTTACCATATGCAGCCTCATTACACCAGATCAAATTAAAACCACCCTTTCTTTCCCTGTAAAACCGCATCAGCACAACGCAAGGTTTCTTGGCTCAAGCCCCATAAACGATAATCGCCTGTTGCAGAAGTGGTACTAAAATTATGCGTATAAGCGAAACTGAGTTCACGGTCAGGATCACACCATGCACCTGAACCATTAAAGCCCATATGTCCAAAACCATGTGGTGCACGTTTGCCCATTGTTAAAATACGGTGATAGCCTAAACGCCAATGCATTGGAATTGGCATCACTCGATCACGTGCTTTAGATTGTACGGTGCTTAACTGCTTAAATACTTCTGGACGAATCAATTGTTGAGC
Organism: Acinetobacter sp. ANC5681; assembly: GCF_023488045.1. Classification (NCBI taxonomy): domain Bacteria; kingdom Pseudomonadati; phylum Pseudomonadota; class Gammaproteobacteria; order Moraxellales; family Moraxellaceae; genus Acinetobacter; species Acinetobacter sp. ANC5681. The sequence goes on along the minus strand of NZ_JAMFKZ010000001.1, from coordinate 249,063 downwards.
ATTCCACTGCCCTTGATTAGCAAGCATGGCATAAACTTTAGCCAGACTATCTGCGGTAAAGACACCATTTGCCGCTGGAATGACGGCTTGTAAACCAGCATTGCTATAAAAGCTAAAATTACGCATGGCTTTTGGAATCATGGCATCTTGGAAATCTTGGGGGCTTTGCCCAGAAAGTTCTAGTAATTTTTCTGATAATGATACTTTACGTGGTTGATCAGTTTTTTTAACTTGTGGCTTTGGTAAAGATGATTTTTTAGGTTTTTCCAGCAAACGAGCAACCCGATCCAGCTCAGAAGCAGGCACGCCAAAATAAGCACCATTCAACTCAAGTGGTTGCACCAAATAACGTTGCATTAACCAACTTAAAGGCTGTTTCGCTGCTTTTTCAATGACCCCACCTACGAGCCAACCATAAGTCAGCGGTTGATAAGCAAAACTTTGTCCTGCTGCAAAACGAGGTGTCGCTTTAGCAATGACATCCAGCATATGCGGCCAATCCAGCATTTCCGTTGCTGTATCAATCAAATTGCGAATATCAAACAAACCACTTTGATGGGACAAGACATGACGCAATGTTATATTGGCTTTGCCATTTTGAGCAAACTCAGGCCAGTAGTGTGCAATTGGAGTATCGTAATCAAGTAAACGTTCACTCACCAAGATATGTGCAAGTGTTGCCAATATGCCCTTACCTGTCGAATAGCACATCGACAAAGTATCAGCTTGCCAAGCTTCATTTTGTGATTTCTTACCAGTAAAAATATCAACAACTTTTTGACCTTGGAAATACACAACCAAAGCAGCTCCGCCTTCATGGCTTCGAGCATCTTGGAATCGGCTAAATTGAGTCGCTAAATCTTTGAATCGTTCATCAACAGTGCCATGGTAGTTTTCAGTATTGGCAAAAAGAAATTCTTTAATCAAAGCACACATCCTTATAATATTATTTTTAAGAAAATCTCTCCTGCGAACAGAAGAGATAGATCTCAATGAAAATTACATCTTAAATTGCTTTTACAGTCCCAGCGACATGAGGTTTTTTCGATTTCACGTTACGGATCAGGAAATCAGTTTGCTTAGCATCTGTAGCAGTTAAAAATTCAACTGTAGATGGTAAGAACATAGGCAATTTAAACCATACATCCGCTTCATAAGCATCTGGAAGTTGAACGTTCGCCAAAGCTTTTGCTTTACTCCACATCCCGTGTGCAATCGCTTGTTTAAAACCAAATGCTTTTGCTGTAACAGCATGGATATGGATCAAGTTAAAATCGCCAGAAATCATCGCATAACGACGACCAGTATTCTCAGAGATATTCCATTCAGCTTGAGGTTGATATGAAGGTTCTTGAGCTTCTTTAGATTTTTCAGCAGCTTTTTTCTCAACCTTTTGACGAGACAAATAAGTCGTTAAGCTTTCCATCACCACTTCGCTACCTACTTTTGCAGTCGTGATAAAATCAAACTGCAAACCTTTATCATGTGGTTTAAGCTCACCAAATTTGCAAGAAAGCGTAATTTGCTCATTCACACCAATTTTACGAGTTTGTTTAATTTGGTTACGAATATGCACCAAACCCAAAATTGCAAATGGAAATGCTTCACTGGTCATCATATGCATTTGTAAGCTTTGAGATAACACAGCTAAGTAAATTGCTGGCACGAAACCATCATTTTTGAAACCACAAATTTCGTTATAGCTTTCTAAATGTTTCGTATCAATTTTAAGAGTATCAACCACGTATTCAACTTGTGGTAATACTTTTTCGCCTTTTGGCTTTTTAAAGATAAGACCTTGAATAACTTTTGGATAAGCTAAGTAAGGCTTTGGTAATTCACTAAAATGACGAGTATTCATAGTTAACCTTTTGATATTTTTCTATAAAAAAGGGATGCTATCGCACCCCCTCTTCAAAACCCTAATGCTTAAGCACCTAGTAAACTTTGACCACATACACGCACAACATTACCCGTTACGCCTGTTGAACCCGTTGAAGCAAACCATGCAATCGCTTCAGCTACATCGACTGGTTGACCACCTTGGTTCATTGAGTTCATACGACGACCCGCTTCACGAATCGCAAATGGAATCGCAGCTGTCATTTGAGTTTCAATGAAGCCTGGTGCTACAGCATTGATTGTAATACCGTTCTTCAAAGTTGGTGCAGTAAATTTAACCAAGCCAATTACACCTGCTTTAGAAACAGCATAGTTCGTTTGACCTAGGTTACCAGCGATACCACTGATAGATGATACACAAACGATACGACCATTTGCATTTAAACCATCATTAGATAGTAAGTAATCATTAACACGCTCGATAGCAGATAAGTTAATGTTAATCACTAAATCCCAAAGCTCAGGCTTCATATTCGCCAAAGTTTTGTCACGTGTAATACCAGCATTGTGAACAATCACGTCCAAACCGCCCTGCTTCGCAGCAGCAGTTTTGATTTTTTCACCTGCATCAGCAGCAGTAATATCGATTGCTAATACTGAACCACCAATAGAACCAGCAACACGCTCTAAGTCAGCTTGTTGTTGTGGAACATCTAAACAAATTACATGCGCGCCGTCACGTGCCAATACATTTGCAATCGCTTCACCGATACCACGGCTTGCACCAGTAACTAAAGCAGTTTTACCCGCTAAAGGTTTAGCCCAATCTAGGTCAACATTATCTGCTTTAGATACGCGAATCACTTGACCAGATACATAAGCAGAGCGTGGTGAAATTAAGAAACGTAAAGTAGATTCCAAGTTTGCTTCAGCGCCTTGATCTACATAAACCACTTGAGCAGTGATACCCTTTTTGAATTCTTTACCAACAGACTTCACAAAACCTTCAAGCGCACGTTGAGCAATCGCTTGTTTTACTGTTTTAGCTGTTTCAGGTGTTGTACCAATTACAATTACACGGCCAGAACTTGAGATTTGACGAGCGATTGGATTAAAGAAGTTGTACAACTCTTTTAATTGTTCTGAATTTTGGATACCAGAAGCGTCGAATACAACTGCTTTAAACTTAGATTCTTTATCATCTGCATTCAAAGGACGAAGGTTTAAACCTACTTTTGCAGCAGTTTGCTGTAATTCAACGTTATTGCCTACGTAGCTATCTGCATGGATATTACTAAGAACCTGTGCAATAGAAGCGGAAATCGTGCTTGAAGGTGCTGCGCCAAGCAATACGGCACCATTTACAACAGGTTGGCCACTTTCAAAACGATCTAGAGCAGCTGGCGATGGTAAACCTAAATTTTTTACAACAAATTTACCCAAAGGTGATTGTGTAAATGCTTGGTATTGATCGGTCATGATTATTATCTCTCATACAAATGAATTTTTTACAAACATCTAAACCATGTCAGCAAAATAACATGAAACCAATGTTTGATTGACTCACAATAAATCATACTTGACTTCATGTCTGGATGTCTTGACCTGAATGTGGTCTAAAGCGTCATTCTAGTCAATACAGCAGTATTGGAAATATGCTATGGTTATAGCAAGAATATCGCAATTATGCTTGGAAAAGCCTTATGAGCAAAACAACTCAAGAAAATCCAGCAGTCGAGAATTCTGCTCAAGAGACTGTGTCAAATACATCAAAAGCAACTTCTACTCCAAGTAAAAGTGCTGACGCAACTCCTAAAGCAGCAAGTACGACAACTAAAACGACTCGCCCTCGTTCTACCAGTCGTAGTACAAAAAGCACTGCTTCTTCTACATCTACAAAAGTAGCACCAGCTAAAACAACCAAACCTTCTGTTCAACAGGATAAAAGCATGAGCCAAAACACTGTTCGCCGTGTTGCCATTATTGGCGGTAACCGTATTCCTTTCGCACGTTCAAACGGCGCATATTTCACTGCTTCAAACATGGATATGTTCACCGCGGCATTAAACGGCTTAGTTGAGCGTTTTAACCTACAAGGCCAACGTTTAGGTGAAGTGGTTGCAGGTGCAGTATTAAAACACAGCCGTGACTTCAACATGACTCGTGAGTGTGTTTTAAACACTCAACTTGCACCAGAAACGCCAGCTTATGACATTCAGCAAGCGTGTGGTACTGGTTTACAGGCAGCTTTCCTTGTGGCGAACAAAATCGCTCTAGGTCAAATTGAAGTAGGTATCGCTGGTGGTGTTGATACTACATCTGACGCTCCGATCGCTTTAGGTGATGGCTTACGCAAAGCTTTACTTCAGCTTAATATCGCTAAAACAGGTAAAGACCGCCTTAAAGCATTGAAAAAAATCAATGTTAAAGATTTGATGGATGCACCGAAAAATGGTGAGCCACGTACAGGTCTTTCAATGGGTGACCATCAGGCAATTACTGCTCTTGAATGGGGCATTAGCCGTGAAGATCAAGATGCTTTAGCAGCTTCTTCTCATCAAAAAATGGCAAAAGCATACGAAGAAGGTTTCTTCGATGACTTAATCACACCGTTCTTAGGTTTAAGCCGTGACAACAACTTACGTGCTGACTCAACTGCTGAGAAATTAGCAAAATTAAAACCAGTATTTGGTAAAGGCGAAGCTGCAACAATGACAGCGGGTAACTCTACTCCACTTACTGACGGTGCTTCATGCGTACTTTTAGCTTCTGAAGAGTGGGCTAAAGCAAATGGTCATGAAGTCCTTGCTTACCTAACTTTCACTGAAACTGCTGCGGTTGATTTCGTTGGCAAGAAAGAAGGCTTATTAATGGCTCCTGCTTATGCAGTTCCACGTATGCTTGAGCGTGCTGGCCTTAAACTTCAAGACTTCGACTACTACGAAATCCATGAAGCATTTGCATCACAAGTACTTTCTACTTTGAAAGCTTGGGAAGATGAGAAGTTCTGTAAAGAGCGCTTAGGCTTAGATGCACCTTTAGGTTCAATTGATCGTAGCAAATTAAACGTTAAAGGTTCTTCTTTAGCTGCGGGTCACCCATTCGCTGCAACTGGTGGTCGTATCATCGCGACTGCTGCGAAAATCTTAAACCAAAAAGGTTCAGGTCGTATCTTAGTTTCGATCTGTGCTGCTGGTGGTCAAGGTGTAACAGCAATTATTGAAAAATAATCATTAGCTTGCATACTAAAAAGCTGAATCAAATGATTCAGCTTTTTTATTTAGATATTAAAACTCATAAAAATATTTATACTTATCTTGGTCTTTGAAACTTCACATAATAATCATTTAAAACTTTAATGATTTGCTTTAACTCTTTAAGGTTTTCTTCTGTATTTCCTAAGCGCTCAACAAATCGCTGTGAGTGCAATTCCAAATCAATCTTTTCATTAATTTGTGGTGCAATCCTAAACAGTTTCTCTAGATCATCAAATCGATCTAATTTTCGATTTGAGAAATATTCCAGACGAAAACCCAGTTCATTCAGTTTTACACCCTTTAACATAGCGCCATACTCCTTATCAAAGGCTAAAGCATGCTCTTTCAAAAACAATTGTTCTGGTGTCTCTTTTGAGCTTTTGAATAAACTAGATAACTGACTGAACATTAGTTGATCACATCACAATATTAACAAAAGTATTTAACCTGCAAAACAATCATGAGTGCAACAAGCAAATGATAAAAAAAGCACCTTCTTGAAGGTGCTTTTTCAATATTTATTGTCCGTACTGTTTCTTTAGATACTCAACAATTTTAGCTGATTCAAACATTTTCACACCCGTGTTCGGATCAACCAAATATGGAACCTGAATATCTCGTCCCATCACTTCAACAACCTTTTCACGCTTCCCATTCGGTAATGGAATATATTGACCAGGTTTTAAACGCAAATTTGCTGGTCCCATATCTTGCCAGCGTTCTTTTGGTACATTATGTAGTACATAAGGGAGTTCTAATTCCGTTAACACTTCACGAACCAATCGTGTATAGGGACTTCCTTCAAAACTCCACAATTCAAGTAATTGTTTTGGTGCTGCTCGATTAACAATTTTCTTGTTAATCCATACACCACGTGCTGCATTTGCAAGTGAGGCTAAAGCAGAAACATAAGGAAGCTTTGGATAGTGGCTGAATTTTTTCGGCGTTTTCCCAGTTTTACCATAGTGTTTGAATAGATGATGAATGATCTCTTGTGACTCATAGAGTTGATCACCCGTGTTTTCATCAATCAAAAAAGGAAACTGTTTTTTACCACCTTTTTCTTTAACGATTTGTCGATATTTTTGACCACCTTTCGGACATGGATAAATTTCCACATCCAGATTCAGCATGGTAATCACTTCACGAACACGGCGACAAAAGGGTGAACCTTCAAACTCATAAAGTTTTAACGGTTTCGAAGGCTGATTCGGTTGGGGTGTTCCCATCACACCTCTTCCGCCTTCAATTAAAGTTGCAACAACAGATTGTAAAACCTTAAATTGATGATTCACCATTTTGAGCATATTGCTATCCTTTAGCAGTCAATTAGTTTTTCTTTCGCGATTACGATGCCATTATTATCCGCATAGATATAATCGCCAGAATTGATCGTCACACCACCAAAATACAATGTAATATCAACTTCACCTATGCCCTTACGATTACTTTTTTGTGGAATTGCAGCCAATGCATGCACACCTAAATCAAGTTCGGCAATTGCATCCACATCACGTACACAGCCATAAATCACCACGCCATTCCATTGGTTCTTCACCGCCGATTCTGCAATCAAGTCACCCATCAGGGCGCAACGCATAGAAGCGCCACCATCTACAACCAGCACTTTACCTGCACCATCAGTTGCCAATAGCTCTTTTACACGTGAGTTATCTTCAAAACACTTGACTGTTACAACCTGCCCACCAAAGGTTCTACGCGCACCATAACTTTTAAAAAACTTACCGTCTAATGATGGTGTTACGACCTGTAAATCTTTCTCAGGATTATCATCTAACAAATCGCAAGTTACAAAAGGAATCGTAGTCACTGAAAATCTCCATTATTGGGTTTGTTGTATCATCAAATTATCGTACAGCTTGAATGCTGCTGTCTGAGTTTGAGCTGCATTTAGCATAGTATGCGCCAATTGTTCTGCGGTTACAGGTTTATATTTAAACGGCTTGGTCCAAGTTTTTTCGACCAATTTAAATAACGTTTGTGCCACATCTTCTAAAACTCGTACTTCACTACGCTTACCAATTAAGAGTGACGGTTGAAAAATTGAGAGCTTATACATCGACAAGCTTTTTAAGTAGTTTTCCAACTCACCTTTAACTTTATTATAGAAAACTGGTGAATTAGCATTCGCCCCTAAAGCACTGACCACCAATAAATGAATATTTTTATCTTGGATTAAATCAGCAAAATGAGCGTTAATTTCATAGTCAATTGCGTAAAATGCTTGTTTCGATCCAGCTTGTTTAATCGTGCTACCTAAGCAACTAAATGCATGTGTATGAGCGCTGACATCTTCATCATTCAAAAGCAAAAAATCTTCTAGAATAAGCTGATTTACTTTACTATAAGATTTTAATTTATCTGAATTTTTCCTTACTACAACAGTCACAGAACTAAAATCATTTGACTGTTCCAATTCAGCCACTAACGCTTCACCCACTAGCCCTGTAGCACCAATAACAATTGCCTTTTTATCACCTATTCTCATTTTTATTTATTCCGACTCATAACTAAGCCTAATGTAACGTTTTCTTGCAAGATTATCACCTGTTAAATGTACTTAAAAGTATCACAAGGCTTGACTTCGGGGCTTAGTTTCCTCAAAATATGGCACTTGTTTACGGGCTGGTGAATGTTGCCAATATTTTTTGGTTTTAACTTCAGCCCGCCCAGACCAACTTATTTTCAAGGAGTGCACGAGTGGCAAACTCTGCTCAAGCTAAAAAACGTGCTCGTCAAAACGTTAAAGCACGTAAACACAACGCAAGCTTGCGTTCTATGGTTCGTACTTACATCAAACGTACTGTAAATGCGATCGCTGCTGGTGACTATGCTGTTGCTTCAGAAGCTTATAAAACAGCTGTACCTGTAATCGACCGTATGGCTGATAAAGGCATCATCCACAAAAATAAAGCTGCTCGTCACAAGAGCCGCTTAAACGCTCAAATTAAAGCATTAGCTAACTAATTTGATGCATGTAAAAAAGCCCGATTTTCGGGCTTTTTTATTGTCTTCAACTTAGTAATGCAACGTTAGTAATTTTTTAATTTTAAATTGCACAATTAAATCATACTTTTCAAAAATCTTATTTATTCTGAAAATCTTTAATAACCAATTCATGCTTTTGACCACGCCAGATCCATTTTAGCTTACTACTGCTAAAATCCTCACCTTCAAACCACACAAATAAGCCCTCCATCATCTCAGGCCAATCCGACTTATCAATTTGTGTTTGACCTGAAATCACTGCAACGATCGCCGCAATAATGGTGTCGTGGCTAACAGCCAAGCTTAAACCCTGATGTTGGGTCGGATGGGTATGATATAACAGCTCCAGAACATCAAAAACGCCTGTAATTGGATGTTTCATACCAGGCAAAGCATTATTCACAAAGCTATTAATAAACCCTAATGCACCTTGTTTACGAAAGTAAGGGGCTGCTTGCTGAATATCCAATACAAAGCTTCCGGGTTCTACTAACAATCGCTGCTCAACAATTTCGATCGTATGCGTATTTATTGCCTCATGAATCCCATCTGCACCTTGAATCATTAATGCAGCCGTATCAACACAACGCTGAATCGGACTAGAGATACAATGCTGAATTGCTCGATCCGTATTTTTAATAAGATATTGACCCCATGCATAAGCCAAATCTCGACCTTGTTCCGTTAATTGCAAGTCATAACCAGCCAAACCCTGCCCATTCACCAATTCACGCAACGAATGGCGAGTAAACAGTGTTACAGGAATTGAGGCATCAGGAAGCAGATCAACTGCTTCAAACATACTTTTAGGCAATAAATGCAGGGCCATATTCACATACAAGCTTAAATTTAGCTCACTATACCATGCAGACGACAAGACTCAATCTAAAATGCCTGAATGCGCCAAGGCCTCATAAGCAATTTTTTTGCAATATTGATCTCTAAAAGCAATAAAACCACCATTCAATACCGTTTCACGCTGATTATATTGAAATGGTTTTCCATCCAGAGTCATCAATCCACCACCGATACTTTCAAGTAAAGCTTGTCCTGAACTGGTATCCCACTCTGAGGTTGGATGAAAGCGTGGATAGATATCAATTTCACCCTCTAACATCATGCAGAACTTATAGGCACTCCCTGCCTCGCGTCTTTCTACAGCACGATCTCGCAAAATTGGTTCGATAAAATTTTTATATTTGGGATTTCTACTGCTATGGCTTAAACCAATTTGAAGTGGTGCTGCCAAATCATGTTCTTCGACCTGATATTGAAACCACTCTTGACGGCTAAAACTATACTTATAAGGTAACTGTGACTGATAGCCAATATACATGACCTGTTCACAGGGTACGGCAATAATCGCAAAAGTCGTTTCATTACCCTCAATCAAGCTTAAATTAATCGTAAATTCATCACGCTCATGAATAAACTCTTTCGTACCATCTAAAGGATCGAGCATCCAGCAACGTGACCAAGCAGATCGAGCAGAATAATCACTCTCCTCTGACAACACTGGTAACTCTGGCGTAAATTCCGCTAACTGCTTTAATAAAAAACGATTTACTTTTAAATCTGCCTGTGTCACAGGCGAATCATCACTTTTTTCCTGAATATTAAACTCACCACCCGCACAATAATTTTGATATTCTTCCAATAATATTTGACTTGCCTGCGCCATGATTGGCACAAGTTTCAGAATAAATTGATCTTGTGGGGCAAGCGTTTTAATAAACATAGATCAGCCTTATGTCATATTCAGATTTACAGCAGCAGCCTATCGCCATGTTCGACATGGATGGCACATTACTCGATTTAGCCTTCGATGATTTTATTTGGAATCATTGTTTACCTGAACGTCATGCCCAAACACATCAATGCAGTTTAGAGCAAAGTAAACAAACACTATTCCAATTTTACCAACAACATAAGCATACACTATCTTGGTATTCTTCGGCGTATTGGACTGCTAAAGTTGGCGTAGATGTTTTACAACTACAATATGAACACCGTGAAAAAATTCGCGCGCGTAAAGGTTGTCATGAATTATTAGAACAACTCAAAGCTCAAGGCTATCGCTGTTGGTTACTGACCAATGCTGATCGAGCAGGCTTACAACTGAAGCTTGAAAATGTCGAACTTAGCCCTTACTTTGAAGTCATGATCAGTAGTGAAGAGCTTGGGCATGCCAAAGAAGAAGTCGCTTTTTGGCAAAAGTTACAGCAAATACATCCATTTGATCCAGCTCAAGCAATATTTATTGATGATACGGTTGCGGTACTCCAAGGTGCTGAACGTTTTGGTATTAACCAATTGTTTAGCATTTTACAACCGTCTAGTGCTAAACCAGCTCGACTCGCCACGGAAATAGCGTACCCATCACTTGATCATTTAACCAATCTCTTTGATTATCTTGACACCAACTTACAGGTAACAGATGCCAAAACAGCATGAATCAGACAGCATGGATGCCATGCGCATTGATAAATGGCTTTGGGCTGCACGTTTTTTTAAAACATGCTCTATTGCCAAAGCCGCAATTGAAGGTGGTAAAGTCCATCACAACAATGACCGCGTTAAAGTTTCTAGAGACGTGCGTATTGGAATGGAACTCACCATACAGCAAGGTTTTGAGAAAAAGACCGTTGTTGTGAAAGCACTATCAGCTGTTCGAGGTGGTGCTCCCATGGCTCAACTTCTTTATGAAGAAACGCCTGAAAGTATTGAACGCAGAGAGTTGCATGCATCACAGCGAAAATTGCATAATCTAGCCCGACCTGATCACCGACCAAGTAAAAAAGATCGTCGTGATATCAATCGTTTTAAACAAGAAAATGTACAATCATGGTCATATCATGATGAATAAAATTTTCTAATTTGGATGCGTCATCTTGTGTCGTACTGACACAGATCAGATGTGGAATATACAACTAGAATCTGCCACTATACTCAAGTCCCAACAAGTTGAGATTCAGTACATCCACTTGGGTTAGTCGTTAAGAAGATAAAGTTTTGAGGTTTTGAGATGGATGATAATAAAAGCAAGGCGTTACAAGCAGCCTTAAGCCAAATTGAAAAGCAGTTTGGTAAAAATACCGTGATGCGCTTAGGTGATAATACTGTACAAGCTGTTGAAGCGGTTTCTACAGGTTCTTTAACTCTCGATATCGCATTAGGGATTGGCGGATTACCTAAAGGTCGTATTATCGAAATTTACGGTCCTGAATCTTCAGGTAAAACTACCATGACATTACAAGCGATTGCTCAATGTCAAAAAAATGGCGGTACCTGTGCCTTTATCGATGCAGAACATGCATTAGATCCAGAATACGCACGTAAGCTTGGCGTAGATATTGATAATCTATTGGTTTCACAACCTGACCACGGTGAGCAAGCACTCGAAATCGCCGATATGTTGGTGCGTTCTGGTGCAATCGATTTAATCGTTGTCGATTCTGTAGCAGCATTAACCCCTAAAGCCGAAATTGAAGGCGAAATGGGTGACTCGCATATGGGCTTACAAGCACGCTTAATGAGTCAGGCTCTACGTAAAATTACAGGTAATGCGAAACGCTCGAACTGTATGGTGATCTTCATTAACCAAATCCGTATGAAGATTGGTGTAATGTTTGGTAGTCCAGAAACCACTACAGGTGGTAATGCACTTAAATTCTACGCTTCTGTACGACTAGACATCCGTCGTATTGGTCAAGTGAAAGAAGGTGACGAGATCACAGGTAACGAAACGCGTGTTAAAGTTGTAAAAAACAAAATGGCACCTCCGTTCAAAGAAGCTGTGTTCCAAATCATGTATGGCAAAGGCACTAATCAGTTAGGCGAATTGGTTGATCTTGCTGTTCAACAAGACATCGTACAAAAAGCGGGTGCTTGGTATTCTTATCAAGGCAATAAAATTGGTCAAGGTAAAAATAACGTGATTCGACATTTTGAGGAAAATCCAGCAATGGCTCAAGAAATCGAAAAGGTCATTCGTGAACAACTTCTTACTAAAAACAACAAAGAAGCAGCTCAAACTGAAGATGAAGAAGAACCAGATTTTTTAGAAAGCTAAGCTGAAACGCCCTTCGGGGCGTTTTTCTTTCAAGAGGATATAAAACTTGTTTAATTCTGAAAAAATAGAGAAACCGAAAACACTAACAGGTGCAAGATTACGCTCTTATGCATTTGCCCTTCTTACACGTCGGGATTATTCCAAAGCAGATCTCGAAGCAAAATTAAATCAATATGCGATCAATCCAGAAGAAGTCACAAATCTAGTTGATGAGTTAGCACAACAAAATTACCAAAGCGACCAACGTGTTGCAGAACTCACATTGGCCAGTCAACTTAGAAAAGGTAAAGGATTACAAAGAATTAAACAGGCTTTAAAAGCAAAACAACTCGATATAGAACTTATTACAGAAGAACTTTCAGAGGTCGATTGGCTAGATCAAGCTTATCAACTCAAAATAAAGAAATTCGGGATGGAAGTAGAGACTGATCCTAAACTAAAAGCAAGACAAATTAGATTCTTACAGTACCGAGGATTTGATATGGGAATAATTATGAAAGCAATTGCTCGAACGAGCGATGAAGAATAAATGGTGGCAACCCCACTAGCATGACTTCGGCACATCATAGTTCTACTACCGTTGCTACCTTCCGGTCCTGGCGGGGTTCATAGAGTACAATTGCGAAGCTACCAGCAGGGCTACCATTGCCTGACAAAGTATAGAGATTTTTACCTGAGTTGCAAGACTTGTCTCTGTTTTTAAGTGACTTTTTGATTCAATTGCTTATTTCATCAGCAAAATCTATCTCTATATTATCCGTTTAATTTAAATATGTATAAACATTAAACAACAGATAATTTCTTTATTCGAAAAATGCTTGAAGATTGTAAATGCTTATTGCATTTAAATGAGTTGCTGCTTTAATGACTAAATCAAAAACATAGATCTAGTGTGCCACAAGTAAACATGAGGACTTGTTCGCTCACGGCTTTTTAACTTTATGGATGAATTTTTATGTTAAAAAAGTATTCCGTACTTTTTACTGCCTTACTCGCTAGCGCACATTTATATGCAAATGTTCCCATTGAATCTCGTGCACTAAGCCAGACGATTGCAGATAATACAAATATCTCTAATACTGGCTCAAACCTAAATTGGGATCTCATTCAAAAGAACCAAAAACTAGAAGAAGAAGTTCGAAAATTACGAGGACAATTAGAAGAGCATGACAATTCAATTGAGCAACTGAAAAAAGAGTTGGCAAATCGCTATACAGATTTAGATCAACGCTTAGAATTACTCTCTCAAAAAATTGACCCACCAGAAGAAAATACAGAACCAGAAAATAGTACGACAACTGATACAGTAAAAACAGAAACAAACTCAGCTCCAACATCTGCACCCACATCAACAGCTCCTAGTCCTGTAAAACAGGACTCAGTGCCTCAAACACCTGTCGTACAACCGAAGTCAAATACTGCTACCACGAGCAATACCAACAACCAAATTGAGCTAGAAAAAGCAGCATATACGGTTGCACTAGATGCCTACAAACAAGGTGGGGCAAAAAAAGCCATTCAACCAATGCAAAATTTCATTAAGAACCACCCAAATGGAATTTATGTTGGAAACGCTTATTTTTGGCTGGCTGAGTTTTATTTAGCGGTTGAACCTGTTGACTATAAAGCAGCCAAACAAAACTATAATATAGTAGTAACACGCTATCCTAATTCAGCAAAAGCTTCTCGAGCGGTTTATCAGCTTTATAGCATTGCAAAAGAAGTCGATAAAAACACTGCTCTTGCCAACCAGTATAAAACAAAGTTGCTTAACCAATATCCACAATCCGAAGAAGCTAAATTTATTCAGAAAAAATAATGCTTTTAATGCACAAAAAAGCCAGTTCATAAGAACTGGCTTTTTAAATTTCAAAGCTTAGATCAAACTTATTTGATCTTCGCCTGTGATTTTAAATAATCAGTATAGTCTTCTAGTAACTGCTGACCACGGAACTGCTGATACAACTTAGTTAACTCAGTAATTTGCTCTGGCGGTAACTCATTTGCAGCATTAGTATTCACGTTTGAAACTGCAACGATAACCAACTCATTAGGTAATTTTGCTGTCGTAGCAGACCACATACCTTCTTTAGTTGGCGCTGGAATACTGAAAGCAGCACGCTCAATTGCACGTTTTAGACCTTGAGAACGTGCAAATGTACCTGCATCTTCAAAAGTGACTTGTGATTTTGCAACAACTTGTGCAGCAGGTAACGCTTTAAAATCAGCTAAAATCTTTGCAATTTTTGCTTGAGCAGCTTTATACGCCTTTGCTTCAATGACTTTTGCTTTTACTTCAGCAGTCGCTTGATCTAATGGTTTAACGCCCGCTGCATGGTAATTACGGACTTTAATCCAAATCGTATCACCATTCGCTAACTGAATATTAGAAGATGCATTACGGTCACCGTTTTTCACATCATCATTAAACAGTTTTGCTTTAACATTTAAATCGCTCAAATAAGGGTTTTGAGTAGTTAAGGTCACCCCATTTAAAGATTCAACACGAGCACCCTTCACTTCTTGAGCAACCGCTTCTAAAGAGTCATTACCCACAACCATTTCATTTAAGCTATTTACAGTATCGCTAAATAAATTTCCAGTTTTTGCCTTCTGCACTTCAGCTGTTAAGCGAGCTTTCTCACTCTCAAATGAAGGAATATTTGCAACTGGCGCATTTGCTTCAATAATATGGTAGCCATATTGTGTTTTAACAGGTTTAGAAACTTCACCATTCTTTAAAGCATTAACCGCATTATCAAAGTCGGCTGAGAAAATACCTGGCGCATAAGCATCAACTAAACCACCCTGTGCTTTTGAAGTCGGGTCTTCAGAAAATTGTGCAGCCGCTTGAGCAAATGACATTCCACCTTGAATCTTGGCATAAACATCATTCGCAATTTTTTGAGCTGCTGCAGCATCACGTGCTTCAGTTGTAATTAAAATATGCTTCACTTCACGTTTTGCATCTTTCTGCTGCTTTTCAACAAAAGCCTTATAAGCCTGTTGTAAATCAGCCTCGGTGATATTTAAATTAGTTTGAGGCAATAATGCTGGGCTTAAAACCACATAATCAACGTCAACACTCGCAACTTGCTTAAATTCATTTTTATGCTTGTTGTAGTACTCTGTTATTTCTTGAGTCGACGCAGTCAAACCTTTTTTATAATCATCCAACTTAATACTTGCTAAATGCAAAGTACGCTGTTCTGTTTGCAAACTCGCAAGCTGATGTAAATCAGATTGACTTACCAACGCATAATCTAACAAAGTCGATGAAATCATTTTTAGGGCATGATCTTGACGCAAACTTGCGATTAAAGCTTGGTTAGTCATTCCAACTGAACGTAAATAATTTTCATACAACTTTTGAGAAAACTTTCCATTTTCTTGGAAACTTGGTTGTTGTGCCAACATTTGCTCTAGCTGAGTATCGCTTAAAGAAATACCTAATTTTTCTGCCTGTTGTTGCAATAAAGAGCGTGCAATCAGCGCATCTAAAGCTTTTTGCTGAATAACGGGCTGATTTAAAAGAGACTCATCACCCTTTACCATTGATAAATATTGATCTTTATAATTTTTAGTCGCACTTTCCAAGTCTTTATTAGAAATATCTTGTCCGTTAACGGATTTCGCAACGTCTGCTTTATTACTGCCGCTAAAATATCCTTCAATACCTACAAGCGCTAAAGGGGTCAAAAACAAAACTAATAGGACTTTGCCAAGCCAACCCTTAATGACTGTACGAAATGATTCCATAAGTATTCCAATATTTTATTTCGGGGCAATTTTAACTGAAAAACCAAAGCGAATGAATGCTGAATAAAGTATTTCATTCAATAAATAAAAAACGCACCCAAAATGGTGCGTTTTCTGATTTAAAAAGATTACGCAACTGAATCTTTTAAACCCTTACCTGGTTTAAAACTAGGTACTTTGCTTGCTTTAATTTGAAGCTCTTCACCTGTTTTAGGATTACGACCAGTACGTGCAGCACGTTCTTTAACGCTAAATGTACCAAAACCAACTAAAGTAACCGTATCACCGCTTTTAAGTGCTTCAGTGATTGACGCAATCGTTGCATCGAGTGCCTTACCAGCATCCGATTTAGATACTCCCCCTTTTTCAGCAATCGCATCAATTAATTCTGATTTATTCATGATAAAAAATATCCTCTTAATATCGTTTGTTAAGATCCAAGGCTATAGTTTAAAAGGCCATGCCGCCTTTATAGCAATGCTTTAGGGGAGAACGCAATACTAGAAAGGCTTTTTAGCAAAAATAAATACTCAAAAACCACATAAACAGACGAGTGCCTATATTTTTTACTTTTTATTCAATTTACTCTTTAATAGATTATTTTCTTCAATCAATGCATCTACTTTAATATGTAGCTGAACTAAAAGTTGCTCGATATGCTGGAGATCTTTTGGAGTGACTAGACCAATACGATTCAACGAATGATTCACACCTGTGTCTAAAATTTTTTCAACTTTATCTTTAGTATCCGTCACTGATTCTTTGGCTTTTTCAGTTACTTTTCCAACAGTGTTATCAGCAAAATCTACGGTCTTGGATTCTAGCTCTTCACCCACCTTGACTAAAGAGTCAAATAATTTATTTCCCTCTTCTTCGGCGCGTGAAAAAGCACCTAATCCAGCCAGCCAAATCTGTTGCGTATACTTTTTGAAATCAAGGGCAGATTTTTTAGAACTCTTTGATTTTAGCTTAGTTTTTACCTTTGCCTCATCAGTTGGGTGTTCTACATTTGAGTTGTCCATTAACCATTACTCCCAAGCACTTTACAAACAGTATGTCGTATTTAACCATAAAAATGTTTTTATAATATCAAAGTTAAGACTTGATCGTTTTAAAAAACTGTTCTACAAAGCAATAAAGTCATGTAAATTATTTTTAACAATTGAGTATGGATACTCAGATTTACGTGCTTTATGAAATTTATAGTGTGATTGGCAAGGACAAAGAGACCTATGAGTGATACGCAACAAAGACATAAACACCCCCATTTGTTGCTAAACATTGTCATCATTGTTTTAGAAACTTTTTTTTCATTCATTCTCACTCATGATGCAACTTTACGCTTGCAAGCGAAAAAACTTATCGATGAAAAAGTTACCATTCGAATCAACAGCTATATTCCTTTTTTTGACTTTTATGTCCAATTTACCGAAAAGGGAATTTTATTTGATATGAAAGCACTAGATCGAAAAGTTGATCTAGAAATAAATAGCACACTCATCGATTTGATTAAAATTTTCGTATTTAATAATCAGCGCAGTATTTACAATATGCGTATTTTAGGTGATGCAAGACTTCAAGAAGATGTGATGGATTTAATCCCTCACCTCACACTCACGAGTATATTCGCAAATTGGAAACAATGGTTCAATGCATTTAATAATGATGCAGAAGCTATTGCGTCTCAACAACGAATCGCGCCATTGCTTGATAAAATCGACCAGCAACGTTCTGAAATCAACACCTTACTGGTTGAGGCAAAACAATACCAGAACCGTATTCACCGAATGCAAAAACGCCAGCGCCTGATCAATATTGGCTTTGCTGTATTGAGCTTTATTTTTATTGCCTTTTTTGTTTATACTATGTGGACACAATAATTCAAATATATTTCACTTTTCACACTGATAATGACAATTTAAAACTTGACTATTTTAGTCGGAATTAATAAAATTTAGACATCTAGTCTAACCATGTGTATCGAATCATGCGCCTTACAACTCGCGGTCGTTACGCAGTGACCGCTCTACTTGATTTAGCTTTGCAGCCAACTGAACAAACGATCACGCTTGCGGAAATAGCAGCACGCCAATCCATCTCAGTCGCTTATTTAGAACAGTTATTCGCGAAACTTAAGCGTCATGAGTTAGTTTCAAGCGTTCGTGGTGCTAACGGTGGATATCATCTCGCACGCAATGCCGCTGAAATCACTGTGCTAGAAATTATCGAAGCTGTAAATGAAACTGTCGATGCGACACGTTGTGACCATAAAGGTAACTGCCAAAATGGTGCAATGTGCTTAACGCATGACTTATGGCAAGAACTCTCCCACCATATTGCCGATTATCTCTCAAAAATTTCTCTTGCAGACTTAATTGCACGTGACAACGTTCAAACTGTTTCACTACGTCAAAACTCAGCAAGTTTAGATTCAGCCCTCCTATCGGTTACAGGTATTTGACATGAAACGTCCAATTTATCTTGATTATGCAGCAACAACACCAGTACTTCCTGAAGTTGCACAACGTATGATGGAATGTTTAACCTTCGAAGGGACTTTTGGTAATCCTGCATCACGCTCGCATGCCTATGGTTGGCAAGCTGAAGAAAAAGCTGAATATGCACGTGAACAAGTTGCAAACCTAGTTAAAGCAGATCCACGTGAGATCGTTTGGACTTCTGGTGCAACTGAATCTAACAACTTAGCACTAAAAGGTATTGCTCAGTTTTACGGTTCAAAAGGCAAGCACATCATTACTAGTAAAATCGAACACAAAGCAGTGTTAGATACTTGCCGCGAGCTAGAAGAACAAGGTTTTGAAATTACTTATTTAGAACCTGAACCACGTACAGGTTTAATTACGCCTGAAATGGTGAAAGCGGCTTTACGTCCAGATACCATTCTTGTTTCACTGATGATGGTCAACAATGAAATCGGCACCATTACTGACGTAGCGGCTATTGGCGAGTTAACACGTGCGAATAAAACATTCTTACACGTTGATGCAGCACAAGCCGCTGGTAAAGTCGAAATCGATCTTTCAACCATGAAAATTGATTTAATGAGCTTCTCTGGTCATAAAATTTATGGTCCTAAAGGAATTGGTGCTCTATTTGTGCGCCGTAGCCCACGTGTTCGCTTAAAAGCACAAATGCATGGTGGTGGTCATGAGCGCGGTATGCGTTCTGGTACTTTAGCAACTCATCAAATTGTAGGTATGGGTGAAGCTTTTGAAATTGCTGGGAAAACCATGCAAGCAGAACAAGAGCGTCTTCGCCACCTACGTGACAAACTTTGGAATGGCTTCCAAGACCTTGAGCAAGTGTTCTTGAATGGTCATCCGACTGAGAACGTTGCAAACTATCTAAATGTCAGCTTCAACTTCGTTGAAGGCGAGTCACTGATGATGGCATTAAAAGATGCTGCCGTTTCAAGTGGTTCAGCATGTACATCTGCAACTTTAGAACCATCATACGTATTGCGTGCCTTAGGTTTATCTGACGAGTTGGCACACAGCTCAATCCGTTTCAGTTTTGGTAAATACACTACTGAGGCAGATATTGATTACGTGTTAACAATTACCAAAGCTGCTGTTGAGAAATTACGTGAACTTTCTCCGCTTTGGGATATGTACAAGGAAGGGATTGACCTTTCAACAGTTGAATGGGCTGAACACTAATTTATAGGGTGCTCTATTGAGCACTTCATTGAAAAGTATGTTTTAACCCTCATATTAATATTAGGCTGACCCCGAGGTTTGGAGAAGCGATATGGCTTATAGCGAAAAGGTAATTGATCATTACGAAAACCCTCGTAATGTTGGTGTATTAGACAAAAATGCAGAAAACGTAGGTACAGGTATGGTCGGCGCACCTGCATGTGGCGACGTGATGCGTTTACAAATTCAAGTCGATGACAATGGCGTAATTGAAGAAGCTCGCTTCAAAACTTACGGCTGTGGTTCTGCAATCGCATCAAGCTCTCTTGTAACTGAATGGTTAAAAGGTAAAACACTTGATGAAGCTCAAGCAATTAAAAATATTGATATTGCGACTGAGCTTGCGCTTCCACCAGTAAAAGTACACTGCTCTGTATTGGCTGAAGATGCAATCAAAGCTGCGATTGAAGACTATCGTGGCAAGAAAGCGAAAGCTGTGTGATGACCGAAATAATATTGGAGTTTTCATGATCCATTTAACTGAAAATGCTGCGACTCACATCAGCAATTACCTGCAAAACCGCGGTAAGGGTGAAGGCATTCGTATTAGTGTGAAAACTTCGGGTTGTTCTGGGTTGGCCTATGTACTTGAGTTTGTCGATGATATCGATACACATGATCAAGTCTTTGAGCAACTCGGTGTTAAAGTTTTTGTTGACCCTAAAAGCCTTGTTTATCTCAATGGTTTAGAGATGGATTATGTGAAAAATGGTTTGAATGAAGGCTTTGAATTTAACAACCCTAACCAAAAAGGTGAATGTGGTTGCGGTGAATCATTTACCGTCTAACTAGCAATACCCTCTTTCTTTTCGTCAAAACAGTGTGTTCCGCACTGTTTTAACGTATTTATTAATAGCGGAATTCATCTCCCATGAATCATTTTGAGTTGTTCCAATTACCAGAAGCACTCGATATAGATTTAGCAGCTTTAAAAAAACAATTTTTAAGTTTGCAACAGCAATATCATCCCGATAAAGCCACTGACAAAGATCAAGCATTGATCAAGTCGAGTGAAATCAATCAAGCGTATAAAGTGCTCTCACAAGTTGATAGTCGTGCTGCGTATTTACTTGGCTTAAAAAAACAAGATCATCACTTGGATCAGTCCATTAGCGATTTTGAATTTTTACAATCTGCACTCGAAATGCGTGAACAGCTTGATGAGGCCACCTCTACCGAGCAACTTCGCACCTTAAAAGTTGAAGTTCAGCAATGGATTGACGGGTTAGTTCGTGAATTTAAAATTGATTTTGCTGAAGAAGACTGGGCTGAGGCTCGTGATACCGTTCGTAAACTACGTTTTTTTCAACGTGTAATGAATGATATTGATAAAGCTGAAGATCGTATGTTGGACGAAGAAGATAGCTTCGATCTCGATGATGATTTTTAATCCGCTGTTACCAAATATTTTTAAGGGATACCTCACGCATGGCACTTTTGCAAATTGCTGAACCAGGTCAATCTACTGCTCCGCATCAACATCGTATTGCGATCGGCATTGACTTAGGGACAACCCACTCTTTAGTGGCGACAGTGCTATCGGGAAAACCGAAAGTTCTGCAAGATGACAAAGATCGTGTATTACTGCCGTCGATTGTTCATTACGCAAAAGATTCAACGACGTTTGGTTATGAAGCCAAGCCGTTTATGATGACTGACCCCAAAAATACTGTTGTTTCAGTAAAACGTTTTATGGGTCGCTCACAAGCAGATATCAAATTCCAGCATCCGTATACACTTGTTGGTGCAGAAAATGAGATGCCAGCATTTGAAACTACTGCTGGTCGTAAAACGCCTGTCGAAATTTCTGCAGAAATTTTAAAACAGTTAAAAGATCGTGCCGAAGCAAGCCTCAACAACCCCATTAATGGTGCAGTGATCACTGTTCCAGCATATTTTGATGAAGCACAACGCCAAGCGACACGTGATGCTGCTCAACTTGCGGGTTTAAATGTTTTACGTTTGTTGAATGAACCTACTGCGGCAGCTGTTGCCTATGGATTAGACCAAGATACCAACTTGAGCACTGATCGTAACTACGTGATTTACGACCTAGGTGGTGGTACATTTGACGTTTCTATTTTACGTTTCTCACAAGGTGTTTTTGAAGTTCTTGCGACTGGTGGACATACCGCGCTTGGTGGTGATGACCTTGACCGCTTAATCGTAAAATGGGCAAAAAAACAGCTTAATATCGAAACTTTAAGCGATGAAGAATATGCTGTTTTTGTTGTTGCAGCGCGTCAAGCCAAAGAATACTTAACAGATCATGAATCTGCTGAATTAAAATTACTGGATGATCGCCTCACTTTAGATCGCTCAACTTTTGAATCGATTATTCAAGTTGCACTCGATAAAACCATGAGTGTATGTAAACGTGTACTGCGTGATGCTAAACTTGAACTCGATGAAATCGAACATGTGGTTTTAGTAGGTGGTTCAACACGTTCATATGCCGTACAAAAAGCTGTACGCGAATTATTTGAACGTGAACCACTCTGTACGATCAATCCTGATGAAGTCGTTGCAATTGGCGCATCTATTACCGCCAACCAGCTCATTGGCAACAGTCAAGATGGTTCATTATTACTTGATGTCACGCCACTTTCTCTTGGTCTAGAAACCATGGGTGGATTGGTTGAACGTTTGATTTCACGAAACACCGCAATCCCTGTAGCACGCCGTCAAGAATTCACCACTTATCAAGATGGCCAAACTGCCATGTTGATTCATGTGGTACAAGGTGAACGTGATTTAGTCGAGCATTGTCGTTCATTGGGTCGCTTTGTTTTACATGGCATCCCACCAATGACTGCTGGTCAAGCACGCATTGAAGTAACCTTCCAAGTTGATGCGGATGGCTTACTGACAGTATCTGCGAAAGAAACAACTTCTGGTGTTCAAGCGCAAATTGATATCAAACCATCTTATGGTCTATCTGCAGCGGATACTGAACGCCTCTTGGTTGAAGGTTTCCAACATGCGGAAGAAGACAAACAATTGCGCCATCTGCAAGAAACAAAAGTGGAAGCACAACGTGAGTTGGAAGCTTTAGAACAAGCGTTAAAAGCAGATACCGATTTACTCTCTCAGCAACAGGCTCGCGACTTAATTCTTGCTGCTGAAGCGTTAAAAGCTCGTCTTAAAACCGATGAGCTTGCAGCGATTGAACATGCTGTTCAACAACTTAAAATTCACAGCGATGCGTTTGCAGCACTTCGTATGAATCGACATATTGACCATGCCTTAAAAGGTACAAAACTTGAAGATTGGTCAAACTCAAACTAAAGGTATAGGTGATCAATATGCCACGTATTAAAGTTCTTCCTCATGCACTCATTTGCCCCGAAGGTGCAGAATTTGAAGTCGAACAAAACGCCAATTTATGCCAAAGCTTATTGAAACAAGGCATTAAAATTGAACATGCTTGCGACATGTCTGCGGCATGTACGACTTGCCACGTGATTGTTCGTAAAGGATTCGATAGCCTTGAAGAAATGAACGATGTTGAAGCAGATTTACTTGATCGTGCATGGGGTTTAGAGCCTGACTCTCGCCTATCATGTCAGGTTGAGATCGTTGATGAAGATTTAGAAATTGAAATTCCGAAATATACGATTAATCATGCTTCGGAAAATCACTAAGCTTTATTCATAAAAAAACTCCTCTTTATTAGAGGAGTTTTTTAATCTAAGTTTATTGATCAACATCACAATCATCAAAATATTGCCAAATAGACTCCACATGATCTCTATAAGCACCTTTATCTATAGGTAGATCATATAATATTTGCAAATCTGGATTATATTTAAGTAATTGCGCCATATTGGTCAATTGAATATTCTGCTCAAAATCCAAACTATTTTCAGAAAAATCATGTGCATCCACATGACAATACATTTGCCAGTCTCCGCCTGCGTGAGATACCCAACGTATTGGCAATTTTCCATCAATAACACAAGAACAGGCAATAACCCCTAAATATTGTGGGAATGCTTTATATGCTTGCGGATTAAAATCTCTGGTGAAAGGCGTCGCATCCATCACTTCCTGATAGCCTGTAAATGCAATTCCTCGTTTCACAAAGAAATTTTCAATATCACCATCTTGACGTTTTGCATTATTCAACCAGATTACTTGCCACTCAGTTAGACGTTCTCCACGATCAGCAGTAAATACGCCTGTTTGAGGTTCATTAATCCAACAGCTTTGACGTATCAAAACCAAAGGATGTTCCGCTCCAGCTGTTTGTTCGGAAAACTGTTGAGCATCTTCATAACTGGAAAATGCACAATAATAATCTTGCCCCTCATATTCATCTAGCGCACCACGTTCTGGGTGACACCAAACTCGATATTCAAGAACATCATCATAAAAATAACCTGCACCAGACTTTACCAAAGCAGGATACTCACCCACCATGTTCTCATCAATAGCCAATGGATACTTTGAAACGAATGCAGACATATTTCAACTCTATAATTAATTATTGAATATTTTTATCTTACTTCATCATCCAAAGTCAGTTTTGGAATACCCTGAGCATTGGTAATTTTTTGTTGTGTTTTGATGCGCTGAACCATATTCTCCAAAATTTCAACCAATTCTGGATATTCATAATTCTGCACTTCCTCTAAGTTCAAAACCAGATGGAAGCCTTTATAATCGAAATCAAACCATTTTTGTGTATCGGATTTCTTACCTGTGAATTTTTCCATTACCTGCCACGTTTTAACAGGTCCTTGAATCCCTTTTAAATAAATTGGCACTTTCGGTACGCATAAAAACTCACCTTTGATCAGTTGGTGAGTGTCATCAGCAATCAAGATTTCATCAACTTCAGCAGCAGACTGCAAACGCGCTGCTAAATTTACATCTCGACCAACGATGGTATAAGCCATACGATGTGAAGCCCCATAGTTACCTACGTGACAATAACCCGTACTAATACCCATTCGAATGTGCAAAGCTGGATAGCCCATTTTCTTCCAACGCTCACGCAACAATTTCATTTGCTGACGCATTGCGATCGCCATTTCTACACATGACTTCGCATCTTGTTCAACACCCTGAGAATTTGGATCACCGAAGAAGATGAGAATCGCATCGCCCATAAACTTATCAACGGTTGCTTCATACTGTTTTGCTATTTCAGTCATATGACTTAAATAATCATTAAGTAAAAAAGCTAAATCATCAGGAATAAGGCTTTCTGAAAGCTCAGTAAACCCTTGAATATCAGAGAAGAAAATGGTTAATTTTTTACGTTTATATTCAATTTTAGCTTGAGCTTCCCCACGCATGATCGACTGCCATAATTGTAATGGCGCATATCGACTCAATTGGTTAGCAAAAGCAATGTAGCGTGTCATTTGGTTATGATAATGCTGACGCTGTTGGCCTAAAATATTGATTCTTCTATGTTGATAATAGTTACCAATCACAATAAACATCATCAAACCAAATAAACTAACGACAGTCAGTTCTGGATTTGTAGGCTCGAAATATTCTTCAGCAGCAAAAATTGTAAAAGTACAAAAGTAAAAAGTAAGAACACCGATCAGTCCGATTAAACACGCAACAGGGAGCGTAATTTTATTATTTAAACCAACATAAAGAAGCCCAAATAAAATCGTAAAAGTAGGAACTAAACTTAGGTGTAACCCTGCAAGTACAATTGCAACGATGACCGCTTCAAAAGCAAAGAGTACATTTTTTTCAGTATTTTTATCATATTTATACTGAAGCCATTTTTCTAATTTGGGACAAATAAGAAGATGGATCAATAAAAAAGGAAGGATGTAAAGCTGATAGTTAGCACTGGGAGAGGTAAACGTATAAATTACCAGAATAAGCGACAAGATCGAATATCCCATCAAACGATGAAAATAAGCGAACTGTCTAGGTTCTTTATCTATAAACCTGTCTAGTGACACCCTACCCTCCTTCCTTGTTATAGAAGACTGTTTTTTTATTCTATTTTCTAAATCAGTCCATACGCCAGTCAAATGGCATATCGCCTTGACCACGCAATGCAAGCATCAATGTTTGACGCATATGTGCGAGTACATCATTGCTATAAGGTACGGCTGGCGTTCCCCAAACTGGTTTAGGCCATGCAACATCATTTTGATAACGTACAACATGATGAAAATGCAGTTGTGGCACGACGTTACCGAGTGCTGCAACATTCATTTTGTCTGCACGGAATACGCGTGCCAATTGGCTCGATAACCAGCTTGATTCACGTAAAAACTGTTCCTGATCTGCCTGGCTGAGTTCATATAGTTCTGTAATGCCTGGTACACGTGGTACAAGGATCAACCAGGGAAATTGCATATCATTCATTAAACGACATGTTGAAAGCGGGAAGTCGCCTACAAAAAATGTATCTTGAGCAAGTTGTGGATGCAAACTAAACATATCTTTATAAATGATGCAGAATAATGATGCTCAATACTATCACATCAGTTTTGATGTGAATATTATTAGTCGCCTGTTTGATTACAAATAACAATGATTTTCCTTATTTATTGGCGCAACATCCGATCAAAAAATGTTTATTTTTCACCGACAAACCTATATTCGCTTAATTAAACATCAATCTATTTTTCAACTAACCATACAACTCACCCAGCAATTTATTCAGTAGCTCAACGATAAACTGAATACGCTTGTCATACTCAGCCAGTTGCACCATGACTTTCAAGCGCTGCCCACCCTCCATACGATAATAGGTCGGATTTTTCTGCATAAGCTGAATAATACTGATCGCCTGCACAGGTGTATCGGGCGAAAATTCGATATAACCGCCATTGCTATTGATATCCACTTTGGTAATACCCAGTTGCTCTGCCCTTAAACGTATTTGATGAACGCTGAATAGTTGCTTAACGGGTTGCGGTGGAATACCAAAACGGTCAATCAACTCCATACGGATGTTATCGAGTTTTTCCTGCGTATCAGTATTACTGATGCGTTTATAGAACAATAAACGTTGATGTACATCACCCAGATAGTCATCAGGAATCAGGGCCGGCATGTGCAGGTTGATTTCAGCAGTTAATGATAAAGGCGCATCAAAGTTCGGAGTCTTGCCTTTTTGGATGGCTTTGGTCGCTTTCTCGAGCATTTCCATATACAAGCTATAACCAATCGCTTGCATCGAACCACTTTGCTGCTCACCGAGTAATTCACCCGCACCCCGAATCTCTAAGTCTTCAGTTGCAAGCATGAATCCTGCGCCCAATGTTGAAGCACGTTGAATGGCATCAAGACGTTTTTCCGCATCACCTTTGAGATGTTTAAGTGATGGAACGAGTAAATAAGCATACGCTTGGTGATGTGAACGTCCAACACGGCCACGTAATTGATGCAATTGCGCCAAACCTAACTTATCTGCTCTTTCAATGATAATCGTATTGGCATTCGGTACATCAATACCCGTTTCGATAATGGTTGAACATACAAGAACATTATATTCTTTGTGATAGAACTGCTGCATGACCTGCTCAAGTTCACGTTCGCGCATTTGTCCATGTGCAACTGCAACACGTGCTTCTGGGACTAAATTACGAATCGTTTCTGCTGCTCTTTCAATGGTTTCAACTTCATTATGTAATAAATAAACCTGACCACCACGTAACAACTCACGCAAAATCGCTTCTTTAATTGAGTCATCCGTATGTTCTTGAACAAAAGTTTTGACGGCTAAACGGCGGGCGGGCGGCGTTGCAATAATCGAAAGATCTCGCATTCCAGAAAATGCCATATTCAGAGTTCGTGGAATCGGCGTCGCCGTTAGCGTCAGCATATCTACATCGGCACGTAAGGCTTTAATCCGTTCTTTATCACGAACACCAAAACGATGTTCCTCATCAACAATCATTAATCCAAGATTCTTGAATTGAATGTTTTCTTGCAGGATTTTATGTGTTCCCACCACAATATCAACTTTGCCTTCAGCTAAGTCTTCAATCGTTTTCAAATGCGTTTTATTACTACCAAAACGAGACAGCACTTCAATGCGCACCGCAGTATCAGCAAAACGATCTTTAAAGGACTCATAATGCTGCTGTGCCAATAGCGTAGTAGGAACTAATACCGCAACTTGCTTGTTGTTTTGGACTGCAACAAAAGCTGCTCGCATCGCCACTTCGGTTTTACCAAAACCGACATCACCGCAGACCAAACGATCCATTGGTTTGGCAAGCTGCATATCGTGGAGGGTTGCTTCAATCGCGTTGGCTTGGTCTAAAGTCTCTTCATAGGCAAAACCACTAGAGAATTGCATATATCCAGTATGATCGAGCTCAAAAGCAAAACCCGGTTTCGATTGACGACGGGCCTGAATATGTAACAACTCAGCCGCAACATCATGGATTTGCTCTAAAGCTTTCCGCTTGGCTTTACTCCATGTATCTGTACCTAATTTATGTAAAGGTGCTAAGTCAGGATCGCCACCACTATAACGGCTGATCAGGTGTAAATTGGTGACAGGCACATAAACTTTTGCACCATCTGCATAATCGAGCTGTAAAAACTCATGATCCTGTTGATCAATTTCTAAGGTAATTAAGCCTGCATAACGCCCAACACCATGATCGATATGTACTACAGGCGCACCAATACTCAGTTCGGTTAAGCTTCGAACAAGAAATTCTTCAGAAACTTCTTGCTGACGCTTACGACGTCGTTGTACTACCCGATGTTCATAGAGTTGATTTTCAGAAATGACTGAGAGTTGATTGCTGAGCACGAGTCCACGATCTAATGGTGCGCTTGTGATTGCAACTTGTAGCTTGTCTTTCTGAAATTGGACAAAACTCTCTACATTTTGAATTTCACCTAGAACTGAACGTAATGCATCTTTTAAGGTTTCACGCCGACCTGCACTTTCTGCTACCAATAAAACAGGATGTTTAACTTGGTCGATATAATGTTTAACTGCTTCAAAGGGCTGTTCTTTTTTAGGATCAACTGCAAGCTTTGGTGGTTGTTCTGCTGCAAGATTTAAAACACCTACTTTTTCGTCAAATGGTTCTGCTGAAGCTAAAATCCTTGGAAATTGGTTTAATGCCTGTAACACATGATTTGGCATTAAAAAAAGCTCTTCAGGCGGAAGAATTGGTTGGTCGATGTTATGACGGCGATCTTCATAACGCCGAACCACTTCTTTCCAAAAATTGATTAATTCATCTTCAACTTCGTTATTTTTAATGACAACGCAATTCTTTGGTAAGTATGTCATAAGCATACTTTGCGCTTCCATCACCTTTTTCTCAAAGAATAAAGGTAAATAAAACTCTAATCCCGGTGTTGCAATTCCTTCAAGTACATCTTGATAAATTGGGTTTTTCTTAGGATTCGCAGTTGGAAAACTTTCTGCGTAACGATCTCTAAAGGTAGAACGTCCCTCTTTTAAAGGAAATTCTTTTGCTGGTAAAACAGTGAAGTTTTTTAAAGACTCAGTGGTTCTCTGCGTTTCTGGATCAAAAAATTTTAAGCTTTCAATTTCATCATCAAATAAATCAATTCGAATCGGTTGATCTTGTCCAGATGCATAAATGTCCATGATACTGCCACGAACTGCAAATTCTCCATGATCATAAACAGTATCAACCAAACGATAACCCGCCTGCACCAGTTGCTTTTTCTGTGCTTCCAAATTAAGTCGTTGTCCAACTTTAATATCAAAGTGTTCACCAACCACCCATGAGTACGGTGCAACACGTTGCGCTAAGGTACTGGCAGAAACCAGTAGAATACCCTTTTGTGGCATATTCGCTAAAATCGCCAAACGTTCAGAAACAATATCTTGATGCGGAGATAAACGGTCATAAGGCAAAATTTCCCAATCAGGAAAAATCGTTGGTTTTATTCCGTAAAATTCAAGTTCACTTTCGAGCTGAGCAAGATGCTGATTATTTCTCGCAACAATCACATATAGATTTGAACTTTGCGTGGCAATTTCTTTAAATAATAATGCGGCGGATGATCCACGTAAGGAACCAATCCAGCGCTTTTCACCTGCTTTGAATTGTTGTAGGTTTAATTGAAAGATTTCTTGTTGAAACATAGAGAAAATCATGTAATCGAAAAGACAATGCGCTTAGTTTAGCATGGAGTTTTTTTAGGGATGTGAATTTTCTATTCTGTTTGAGATCTACTTAGGCTATTTAGCTTCTAAGACAATTGATCAGCTACCATATAGATCAATATATAAAAGAAATAACGAAACCATGAATTATCACAAAAGTTTTCCAGAAATGATCCGTATCCATAATAAGTATCAAAAATCCTTTTTATTTTAATCAATTATGTGCTTTTAAGGCATTGTTTAAAAGAGTCTACTAAACAATGCCTTTATTTATATATCAAGATGCAAATTTCACATCAGGAAAGAAACGCTCTTCTACCATGTCATAACACCATTGGAAGATAAAGGTATAAACCAAAATACACATCGTTAGACCAAAATCTAAAATTAATGCATCAATAAAGCTCATCTTCATCATATAAGCAATAATTGGAATGGTCGCAAGCATCAAACCACCCTCAAAACCAACCGCATGCAAGATACGCACAGGAATCGTTCGTTTCCACTGATATTTATGTTCAACTTTCTCAAAATAATGGTTAAAAATCATGTTCCAAATCACTGAAATGATGGCCATGATTACACCTAGAATACCAGTCACCTCTAAAGGCATACTAAAAATAGAACTTAACGCAATTGCGATGATGACCAATAAGATCACTTCATAGCTAATTGCATGAATGAGTCTTCTTCTGGAAATCAACATTTTCTAACACTCTTTTATTTGGATACGCGCCATTTTATTTTTATAATTTTGATTAATCCAATCAGGTTCTTTCACTTTTTTTGATAGATTGGTTTTGACAGATGAATCTTAATCAAGAACAACTTCTCATGTTTCAGACCGTAATCGAAACAGGTTCATTTTCGGCTGCTGCGCGGAAACTCGGCAAAGTTCCTTCGGCAGTGAGTATGTCAATTGCCAATTTAGAAATTGATCTGAATCTCAATTTATTCGAGCGAATTGGACGTGAACCTACACCAACACCTGCGGCAATGGTTTTATATGAGAAAACTCAAAAACTTTTGATTGAAATCAATCAATGGAAACAACATGCTCATGCACTCAGCGCTGGACTAGAGTCAACTTTAAACATTGTCGTGGTTTCTGAATTGCTACATACCAATTGGACCGATTACATTACGTTGCTTGAACAACATTTTCCAAATCTGACTATTAATATTTTTTCTGCTCCTCAGGAAGATGCTTTACAGATGTTACTCGATCAGTCTGCACAACTTGCACTGATATTTGAACGAGAACAATTAGATAGTCGTGAACAATTTGTTGAATTAAAAAGAGAAGCTCTTGTTCCAGTGATTGCTCAAGGTCATGCTTTAGCCCAATTTGAGCAAATTTCATTTGAGCAAATGGTGCAGACACGCCAAATCGTGGTCGCTAGCCGTGATCATAGCATTAAACCTGAATTGTTATTTTCTAAAGATTATTGGCGTACAGATAATCATCATTCTGCTTGTATGATGATTCTTCGGAATTTAGGTTGGGGTGTTTTACCCTTAGAAATGTTTAATGAAAACCCTGAATTAAAGAAAAAATTAAAAGTTTTGCAACTTTATGATTTCACCCCAAAGTTTGAATACTATGTTGATTTAGTCTGGAGTCGAGAAAGCAAGTTAGGTGTTGCTGCTAGATTTTTGATTGAGCACATTCGACAACAACGGCAACAACCTAGGAAAAGCGACTAAATTACTCAGATTTAAATGTATTAAAAGCGATGCTTTGCTTTCCTGTAGATTGTGCTATAAAGAAGTTATCCATAATTTTTTTTAAGTAAGAACGCTATATCAATGACTCAGACTGCATTACACCAATTAAAAAATTTAACAACCGTTGTTGCCGATAGTAGTGATCTAGAAGCGATTGAAAAATTTCGTCCCTTAGATGCAACAACCAATCCATCACTTATTACAGCAGCGGCTGAACAACCTGAAAGTAAGCAACTGATTGAAGAAGCTTATACACAAGCAAAACAAGAAGGTTATCAAAGTGATGAACTGATTGAACGCACCATTGATATTTTGACAGTGAAGTTTGGCGTTGAAATTTTAAAATTGATCGATGGACGTGTTTCAACTGAAGTCGATGCTTCTCTTTCTTATGATACTGATGCGACGATTGCCAAAGCGCGTGAACTTTCTAAACTTTACCAAGGCTATGGTATTGAGCAATCTCGTATCTTGATCAAGATCGCGTCAACGTGGGAAGGCATTCAAGCAGCTAAAGTTTTAGAGGCTGAAGGGATTCCATGTAACCTCACCTTATTGTTTGGTTTGCATCAGGCTCAAGCTTGCGCAGATGCAAAAGTAACCCTAATTTCTCCTTTTGTTGGTCGTATTTTAGACTGGTATAAAAAAGCGGAAGGTGTTGAGCAATACCCGATCGAAAACGATCCAGGTGTACTTTCAGTCAAGAAAATTTATAACTATTACAAACAACACGGCATTGCGACACAGGTCATGGGAGCAAGTTTCCGTAGCACAGCACAAGTCCTTGGTTTAGCAGGTTGTGACTTACTCACAATTGCACCAAATCTATTGGCTCAACTTGAACAAGATCAACAGGTTGTTGAAGCCCAACTCAACTCAACTTCGGCGCAACAAGCTGAGAAAATTGAACGTTCTGCCCAGACCAAAGAAAGTTTTAAAGCTGAACTTGAGCAAGATTTAATGGCTTTCCAATTACTACAAGGTGGTATTGATGGCTTTATCAAAGCACGTGATCATTTGAGTTTATTACTGCGTCAATCTTTTGGTATTGATGCAGAGATTCGACCTTAATTAGTTTATTTTTCACCTATAAAAACCGATTTTTGTTATATTAATGAAAATCGGTTTTTAATGAGTAGATTGTGTTCGGCATAACAGATTTAACCACTTTCATTATTGGTACAATCTTAATTGTGTTATTGCCTGGCCCAAACTCTTTATATGTGATGTCGGTCGCTTCACGCTATGGTATTCGTACAGGTTATGCTGCGGCATGTGGCGTATTCACAGGTGATTCTATTTTAATCCTGTGTACGGTCTTAGGTGCGGCATCATTATTAAAAGCCTTCCCGATTTTATTTATCGTTTTAAAATTAACAGGCGCTTGTTATCTCGCCTATCTAGGCTTCAAGCTATTACAAAGTGCCTATCAGACATGGAATAAGCCTGCACACCCTACAGAAATGGCTGATTTACCTCGTTTAGACCAAATTCATCCCTATCGTACCGCACTCAGTATCAGTTTACTCAATCCTAAAGCGATTCTGTTTTTCCTGTCTTTTTTCGTGCAATTTGTACAACCCAATTATGCTTATCCAGCACTCAGCTTTCTGATCTTAGCCATTATTGTGCAACTGGTCAGTTTTACCTATCTGACTGCTCTGATTTTTTCAGGTGTTAAATTAGCAAACTTTTTCAAACATAATTACAAACTTGCCGCTGGAGGTGTTTGTAGCGTGGGTATTTTATTCTTTATTTTTGGATTACGACTAGCAACCTCTACCCTTGCATAACTCTGTTTTGATCATATGATCAATTAATTCAATCATTTTTAAACTACGATTTCCGCTGAATTAACGATATACTTTTCAACAAATTTTAATCAAGTATAGATGCCTTGATGCAACGTCTAATTCAAGATTTTTCGATTCCTGCCGTTTTTGCTGGCTTTATTACCTTCCTGATTGGAATTAGTGTTTCTGCGGTACTGGTCATTCAAGGGGCGCAATCTCTCGGTGCAAATACAGCACAAATCAGCTCTTGGTTTTGGGCATTAGGTTTGGCGATTGGATTATCAGGACTCATCTTATCTTGGAAATATAAATATCCAGTTGCTACAGCATGGTCAACCCCAGGGATTGCACTGATCATTGCATCGACTGGCCATTATGATTTGTATGAAGCAATTGGTGCTTTCTTAATTTGTGGCGTCGCAATCGCAATCGTTGGATTTTCAGGCATTTTCCAAAAGTTACTGGCGCATATTCCTCAAAGCCTCACATGTGCGATGCTTGCTGGGATTTTATTAAAATTTGGGATTCAAATCTTTAGCAGCTTAGAAAGTCAACTCGGCTTTATCTTAAGCATGTTAGCAATTTATCTTGTGTCAAAACGCTTATTGCCTCGTTATAGCATTGTGCTGACAGTGATTTTAGGAGCGATGATTTGCCCGCTCTTTATTGATTTTCAATTACATTCAATCACTTGGTCTTTTACTCAACCTGTATGGATGCAACCTTCATTTTCATGGTCTGCATTACTGGGTCTAGCCTTACCGTTGTTTGTCATCAATATGACTTCACAAAATTTGCCCGGTATTGCCATGATTAAAAGCTATGGTTATCACCCACACGTCAATCAAATTATAGGCTGGACAGGCATTGCACATACGATTTTCGCCCCTTTTGGTTGTTTCTCGATCAATTTAGCCGCGATTAGTGCAGCAGTCAGCTTAGATGATCAAGTGCATCCTGATCCGAGCAAACGCTATATTGCAGGTATAAGCTGTGGTTTGTTTTATATTTTAATGGGGCTTTTCGCTGTAACCTTAGTCAGCTTACTCATGTCATTTCCGCCTATTTTTATTGTTGCACTTGCAGGTATTGCCCTATTTGCCACGATTAGCCATAACATTGCAGTGGCTTTTGCAAACGTAGAAGAACGAGAAGCAGCATTACTCACCTTTTTATGTAGCGCATCAGGAGTTCAATTTTGGGGAATTGGTTCTGCATTTTGGGGGCTTTTATTGGGTATTTTTGTTTTAGTTTTATTCAAATTTAAATTAAAAAATAAGTCTTAGTTTAGTCTAGCTAAGACTTATTTAAATCCATTTGATTTCAAAATCGATTTACCTATCTTCTACATCCTTTTCAGTTTCTTCACCATTTAAAATTCGTCCTGCTTGTTTAGGTCGAATCAATGGTGCTGTAGGTCGAGGATGAGAATGTGAGTATTGTAAACCCACCCCAGCATAGACATCATCCGCAGCAATTTCAGTTTCAAAACGCTCATTATCACGTTCTCGAATTTCATTTGAGATCATACGAACCTCATGTTCATCGACACCTAATTGCTCTAAAATGACTTCACCGAATTTAACCGCAGATTCAAAGGTTTCACGAATCATATAATCGACTTTTTGTTTGACCAAATGTAGTGAATGCTCCCGATCATAAGAACGAACCAAGACTTTGGCTAATGGAAATTCATGTGTCACCAATTCCACAATTCGATTGGTTGTTTGTTTACTGTCGACACAGATGACGATTGCTTCTGCCGCCGAAGCCCCTGAAGCATGCAAAATATCGAGACGACAGCCATCGCCGTAGTAGATTTTAAAACCAAATTTTTCTGCGTTTTGAATCATGTCGATGTCATTATCAATAATTGTCACATCAACCCCTCTTGCCAAGAGTAATTGACTTGTCACCTGACCAAAACGACCAAAACCAATCATTAGAATACTGCCACTTAGACCTTCAGCTATATCAACATTATCAAGAGAAACTGAATCTTTGGTTTCAGTAAATCGCTTAAAAAGAATGCCTAAGATTGGGGTTAATACCATAGACAATACAATAATTGCTGTTAGATTCGACTTAACTGTATTATCAATCACCTGAGCAGTGAGCGCCGCAGAAAACAGAACAAAAGCAAACTCACCGCCTTGCGCCATCAATAAAGCACGATCCAAAGCTTCCGTATGCCGACTTTGGGTTATTCGCGCAATGATATAAATCATGAGTGATTTCGCAAACATCATTGCAATAACGCCACTGACAATCAGTTGCCAGTTTTGCTTCACGACCGATAAATCTAGCGACATTCCAACACCAAGGAAAAATAGCCCTAATAAAATTCCTCGAAATGGTTCAATATCAGCTTCAATCTGATGTCTAAATGTCGATTCTGACAATAACACACCTGCAAGAAATGCCCCCATTGCCATGGATAAGCCACTAACTTGCATCAATAAAGCAGCGCCTAATACCACTAAAAGTGCAGCAGCAGTCATCACTTCTCGTGCTTTTGCAGCAGCAAGCAATCTAAATAAAGGATTGAGCAACCAATAACCTGCGGCGATTAAACCTGCAATTGCAATTAAACCAATACCTATATTTTCCAAACGTGCTGAGGTACTTTCCACCACATGATTCGGTGCCATAAAAGCAACAATTGCCAATAATGGGACAATTAATAAGTCTTCAAATAATAAAATTGCGACAATTTTTTGACCGTGTGGCTGTGCAATATCACCACGATCACCCAAGAGTTGCATCACAATTGCGGTAGACGTCAGTACAAAACCTGCTGCACCAATAAATGCAACTTGCCATTTAAATCCAAATAAAAGCCCCACACCTGTCAGTGCTGTCGCACAGGCTACAATCTGTAAAGTGCCTAGACCGAAGATTTCACGTCTGAGTCCCCATAAATGTGAAGGCTGCATTTCCAGTCCAATCACAAACAGGTACATGACGATTCCTAATTCTGCGATGTGTAAAATTGATGCGGAGTCTTGGAAGAAAGCAAAGCCAAATGGTCCAATGATCAAGCCTGCAATTAAGTAACCCAGTACCGAACCCAAACCTATTCGTTTAAAAATAGGAACAGCTATTACGGCCGCGGCCAATAAAACGACAGGGGCAATTAAACTGATCGAGTGTGCTTCTGAACTCATACTGTTCTCATTTTTATCAATGCGATTTTATTCTATGTGAAAGCTTAAAAGACTGATATATCATTTATGAGACATAGCCTCTCAATTCATTTATTTTCATGTGGATAGAAACAAAAAAGCCGTCAACCATGACGACTTTTTTGTGTTCATCTTGAAAATCTAAAGTTACAACTCACGTACAACTACACTTTTTGCGATTTTGTCATGCCAGCCTTGTTTTTTACTATCGAATGCAATCCAGATAAAACCGAGAAAGAAAACCAGCGTAGATGGAAAATAACCAATATAACGAAGAATAGCTTGCCCAACCGTGAGGTTTTCGCCTGTTTTTTCATCCAGTACCTTTAAACGTAATAAACGTTTTCCAGGTGTTCCTGCAAATTTTACCCAGCATACAATATAAAAAACTGCACCAATAATCTGGCCAAGCCAATCTGACCATGTCCAGCCTGTAAAACCACTTGCAGCATTTGGTGCGATAATCATCATGATCGGAATCAAAGCAACAATCAGAATAATCGAATCAATAATAGACGCAAGAAAGCGTAGCCAAAAACCTGCATATTCGTATGTATGTGACATTTTCCCCTCTCATTTTTTTCTATAAGAATCAATATTTATACGTGATATTTGCCTAAGCATATTATTTATACCGTATTTTGTTTTAATTCACGATCAAAAAATTCAACTGTGCGTTGCCAAACTACCTTTGCTTCAGGTAGACCACGACTGACACTGCGGAAACCATGCGGCATGTTATAGGTATAGGCTTCAACCCGATCACCCAGTTGCTGAATTAGTTTGTTGCGCTTGGTTGCTGGACAGAATGGATCAACATTTGACCAATGCCCCTGCAAAATGCGAATGTCATCCAGAGATTCTTTTTTCGGTACACCTGCACCTTGAATTCCCAGTGAATGATGATAAACCACAGGTGCCAGCATGTCCTCACGCTTGGCCATTTGAATCACATAACCACCCGTTAAACATTGTCCCAACATGCCCAAGCGACCATTGGATCTTGGGTCTGCCTTTAACGTATCTAACAAGACATGAATTTCTTGATTAACTTCACTATCAGCTGAATTGATACGTCCTGCCTTACTCACCATAGCACGAATACAATATTTGACTGCACCGCCACTAAATAAATTGGGTACATAAACCAGATAGCCACGATTTGCCAAGTCCTGCGCATCTTCCCGATACACATCCAGTATGCCAAACAACTCATGCAGCAATAAAATAGCAGGCGTTTTTTCAGAGCTTTGTGCAGGTGCATACACTTCAACTTCGATTTTACGTGTCGGTAATGTGATTGTTTTTATTTCCATTTCAGCTATCCATTCTTTTAAATCGCTTTTATATTATTTTTGACAATTAATATTGTCAAATAAAAAAGGGCATCAATAGATGCCCCAGCTAAGATTAGAGTGAATTTTTAAAATTTCAGTATACCATTGGCAGTTAATATTTTCGTTGGATCAGCTTGATGAGAAAGTTTTACATCTTTAAATGTTAATGTACGGTTTGCTGTGTCCAAACTTAATCCAGGGCATACAGAAGTTTCCGAAGCATATGTTCCACATTGATACCAAGTTATTGAACCTAGTACAAATGAGATATAAGTAGCAGTCGCATTAGCTTTGGTAATCGTTATACCATCCTCTAGTGGTGGATTTGCTTTATGGGCGAACTGTACATTTACAGTTTGATTAGATGCGTTAAACTGCCCAACTCTTGGTGTCGCCCATACAGTTGAGTTATGTTCGAATATCAATGGCGAAGCTAATCCAGTAATGGTGATACAACCCCATTGATTGGTACTCTTTGCACAGCTTGTAGCAGGTGTCGGTGTAGTCGACTGACTGTTATCTAAATGCATCAACAGACTATTATTTTTAACTGTTAGATCTTGCGTTGTCCCACTGACTGCTTTTAATACAGTATTATTAAAATAGAAGCTTTTTGCAGGTTTTGAATTGATCTGTCCATCTTTTACGGTTACACCATTACAGGCAGGATTTGTTCCCACACCACATGCCCAAGCATAACTATTATTTTCAACAGCAACACTTTTCACAACTGAATTTTCAACCGTGATTTTTACATTTTCTTTTTTATCAGCATTAAAAAATGTATAAATATCAGGTGATGTAATTGCAACTGAACTTGCCTTACTAAAGCTACAGAAATCATTCGGGGCATTCTTAAAGCCAAGCTTATCATCCGCACCATTTGACTCGCAAAGTTGTGGAGAGGCTGTAGCTTTTTCACCATAAAAACCTGTAAAATCTGCACTTTCCGCAGAATATTTACCTGCATTGTCTTTAAATAGTGTCACATATCCCTTGTCAGTAATTACATAATAATTTGTACCATTATTTTGGACATTTGCGCCACAAACTTCTGCAATGGTTGCAGTTGTGCCTTTTGCAATAACTTTTCCTGTCGCTGCATTCAGATTCAAGACCACTGTACCTTTATCACTGTAATCACCGCTATAGCTCATCAAATCACTGAGTTTGCCTACAGGTAGTTTCTTGCTGGCACAGGTTTCTGTTACTGGGGCAGGAGTTACAGGAACGAAATCAGGAACTGCTGCCACATCTCCTGCTTTTACTTTCTCAATCAGGGCAGCGTAGTCTTTAATTGTTGCTTGATTGGCAGCCAATGACGCTGCAAAGGCATCCAGAGCCTTATCAAATGCATCATCAATTGCAAATTTAGTTGTTAATAGGTCAAAGTTTTCTGGTAATACATAACCATCTGCTTTGAGTTGCTTGGTTAAATTATCTACCGCAGTTTTCAGTGTGGTTTCTAAAATCGGTTGATAGGTTTTGTACCAGTCACTTGGCGTTTGTGAGCTTGCCAAAGCCAGAGCAAGATCAGTAAATGGTGTAATATTGACATTACCCGCTTTTGCAGCATAACCATGTAAGGTTTGGGTATCTGATGCTTTCACTTCCAATGCACAAGGTAGTTTAGTGCTATCCACCTGCCCTGACCATTCCCCCTGTTCATTGGTTTTAACCTCATTTTTAAACCCAGTGCCATCTTTACAACTCGCTGTAACACTGGCATTTTTAATCGCTGCCCCAACAGCTGCTGTTCCAGCTAAATTACTGTAGGTTGTGGTCGGTGTTGGTGATGTATTACTGTGCTGATCATCGTCATCATGACATGCTGTAAGTAAAACACTGGCAGCAATACAAGCACTCAATAAACTTTTTTTTAACATACGAACCCCATTCGTTATTTCATCCCTTTCGTGATGACAGTAACGCTTTTAGGGTTTTCTGCGTATCCCCAGTTCAGGGGGGATAGCCTAAAATCTATTTTGACTTCAAAAACTTGCTTACAATGTGAATATTCAATGAGTTGTGATACTTCTTCATACACGCTATGCAATGGCTGGGGCAAAAGCGGCGCATAATCATATTGTCAGTAATATAAATTCAGCCTTTCATATACATTTAAAAGGAAAATCTTGCAGTTCTATGATGTCAGATATGAAAGTCAAAATTGATGGCTGTTATTTCTATCCTGCTGTACTGGTTGATTGTTCAGATTTAGCAGATGACAGTGTTTTTACAGAAACCCCAACGATTATTGTTGAGGTATTGTCTAAATCCACTCGCCAGATTGATCGTGTGATCAAACGTGAAAAGTATCTACAGAATGTATCAAATTAAACCATATTGCTGTGCCAGCAGTGCCGCTTCAGCACGGGATGAAATATGCAGTTTTTGATAAATTGTCTTGATATAGCCATTTATGGTATGGCCAGATAATTTTAATTCGTAGGCGATTTCAGCGACCTGATGTCCTTTTGCAATATAGACAAGGACCTGTTTTTCCCGAGTTGTTAAAGTCAGTGACTGTATGGCCTGTTGCTTTTGTTGATTGAGCTGTTCATGTGTTTTGACATAATTGAGCAGTTTCTGCGTCATGCTTGGGGAAAAGGCATGGATTCCAGCAATCAGGTTTTTCAAATGCTGCTGAAATAGAGTTGGTTCAAGGTCTTTCAGCAAGTACCCTTTTGCACCATGACAAATAGCCTCAAACAGATATTGGTCATCTTCAAAAATTGTCACCACCACACTCAAGGTATTGGCAGAATGTTGTTCCAGCCAGTCAATCACCTCTGTTCCCTTTCCATCAGGCAAGGAAAGATCAATCAAGGCCAGATCATAATGTTGTGACAATAATGCCTGCTTTGCTTCCTTTACACTATAAACCTGCTGGATACGAATGCCTGCAAAGGTTTCAAGCAACATCTGTTTCATCCATGCATTGACTTCCTGTATATCTTCTAAAATCAATGCCGTTCGAATCATGTTTATACCCATTTATATATTGACCATCCATTGCTTTTTGCCAAAGTCGCTATAATGGAAAAATCAACTTTACCCTTGAACCTTGTGTTTCTGGCAGCCTCTGAAAATGCAGGGTTGCCGAAAGTTCAGTTGCACGTTCCCTCAGGTTTTTAAGCCCATTCCCCTCAGGCTGATTAGTTTGACCATCAAATCCAGCACCATCATCACAAATGACTGAAACCAGTTGTGAGTCAAGCAAACTAATGTCAATCGTCACTTTTTGCGCATTGGCATGCTTCATTATATTACTGATGATTTCCCGAAGCATAGAAATATAATGCCTGTATTGTGCATAACTCAAGGTAATGGGTGTGTCTGCAAGGTTTTGTTGCCAATTTAGTTCTATCCCACAACTTTGCAGGCGAGTCGCAACCTCATATTCAAATTCCTGCAAAATCACATTTAACTCAACCCCTGTACCCAACAGACCATTGACGATGGTACGCATTTCAGCAATCGCCTGACGAATGGCCTGCTTGGCTTGATCCACATCTTTCTGGTAGAGACCCGATAATAGTTTTGCCCCCAGATCATCGTGCAAATCTCGGGCGATACGGTGTCTTTCCTCACGCACACCATTGTCATAGGCAACCCGACTCTCGACTGCCTGAGCTAAAAACGGTAATAGATTCTGAATCAGTTGCTGGTCATATTCACTAAACAAACGGCGGCCTTGCTGCGGATAGCTGAGACGCATCGCCGCCAGCCCTGCCACCTGTGGGATATAGAGCACCAGTCCATTGTCTTCGATTTGGCTATGATTTCTCTGTTCACTTATCTCAAGGTTTAAAGGCTGAAACAGGTCATTCAACAAGGCTTTCCACTGTAACTGGCGTTCCTGCTCATTCACCGCAAAGCTGACCTGCAAGATTCGTTCAAACAGTTCGCTGTCGGATAATTTTTTACGTTGTAACAGCCGTGCCTGTAGCCAGCCACGGACAGGCAACCAAACCAGACCACAAATCAGGATGGCCAGACTGAGTGACATAAGTGGGCTTAACATCATCACCAGAAAGGCATCCAGCAACACCAGTAAAATCGCTCCTGCCAGCCAGTACAGAATTCCGAATGCCCAACGGTCCAGACTAAATAACTGATAGCGTTTTAAGCCAATCGCAATACCAATAGTCACAAACAGGAAGAAACCGAACGAATAGCCTTGTGACATATTAAGCTGAATATCAAGTAGCTGGGTACTCTGCACCAAAAATACAAATGCGCCGCTACTGACCAGAATCCATAAGGCAAACCAGCGCAATGCCACTTTTGCCCGTGGATCATGTCGGTTTGCCCGCCATTGCCAAACCATACATAAAATTGCGCTCAGCATTTGTAGAGTAACGGGTAAATCGCCCCCCATGCTTGGTTCAGGCAAAAGAAATAAGGTATCAAGCAACCACCAACCAGAGAAAAATATCGGTATTGCCCACAACGATTGGGTTCTGATCAACTGCTTTGGGTACACCAAGAATAGACTGATTAATGCACAGCCATATAGCAATGCACCACCCGTATTGATTGCGACCAGTACCCGAAATAATTCGGCATTTAAAGCCAGATCACGGGTGCTATAGATGGCTGCGGAAAAGGCAAATACGGGATAGGCCGCATTGAGTAAGGCAAAAACACGGGGGGCGATTTCATTGGGACGCAATGCCCAAATCCAGCAGCCCAGCAAAAATCCAATCGAACTGACAGCAAGCTGAAACCAGAACCCAAAAGGTAAATCTCGAAGCGTTCGTTTAGGCTGAATATTGACAGGATATGGCGTTGAGCTTGAATGATCGCCTGAATG
Organism: Acinetobacter sp. ANC5681; assembly: GCF_023488045.1. Classification (NCBI taxonomy): domain Bacteria; kingdom Pseudomonadati; phylum Pseudomonadota; class Gammaproteobacteria; order Moraxellales; family Moraxellaceae; genus Acinetobacter; species Acinetobacter sp. ANC5681. The sequence goes on along the minus strand of NZ_JAMFKZ010000001.1, from coordinate 206,444 downwards.
CAAAAATATTTGCTGATGCTGGCTCATCAGTTGATGAACTTGGCTCTGCTTGATAAAAAATTGCTGCATCTCAGGATAGGTTGCAACAAAATGCGGGTCTTCAGTGAAGTCATTTGCGTTTAGCTGTATTCGGTTCTGCCCACCTGCTGATGAAATCGCAACTGAATCCACATCCTGTAATATCAATCGCTCCCCGTCAAATACCGAAATTTTTTGGCGTTCTTTGACTTCAAAGCGTAAATGGCTACTAGGCTGATTTACCGCACAATAGATGACCGCAACAAGGGCCAACGACAACCCTAAAATGGCATAAAACAACCGATCCGCTGGTGTTTTGCGACGCAAAGCCATATATCACCACAATATGAGTATCCTTTCTGTGAACTAATGATAATCCAGAACATGTAAAAAAGGATGCTGAGACAGCATCCTTTCTGACAAAAACAATGTGTTATTCAATGTTTAGCATACTGTTCAATGTTTCTGCTACATTTTTCGATTTCACTTTAGGGTGCAACGCCTTAAGCGCCTGTTGCACCTGACTACGTTGTGGTTCAGCTAAAGTATACCAACGAGACAATACTTGTAATAAACGCGAACCTAAAATTGGATTTTTCTCATCCAAATAAGCGGCAAGCTCAATGAAATGATCTACACCAAAACTCCATGTATTGACTGGGTTATTTGATAAACCACCACTCACTGCACGGATACGGTTCGGTGTTCCCAAATCATAATCGGCGTGCTTAGTCAGATACTCAATCGTTTCCGCTGTCGCACATGGATTCGATGCTTGGATGCTAAACCATTGATCTAAAGACAAGGCTTCATCTTTAAAACGCTTATAGAAATCTGCAAGTGCAGCTTGCGCTTGTGGCGCATCATTCCAGACCAAAACGCGTAATGCCCCTAAACGTTCAGACATATTGCCTGTTTGTTGATATTGGGTATAAGCCAAATCGAACACAGATTCATCACCTTGACGCGCCAACATATTCAAGGTGATATTTTTCAATGAACGCACGCCCATTGCCAAAGAGAACTCTTTTTGCTGGTCTGGATCTAAGGCCAAATAGGTGTCTTTCCAGAATGAGCCTAAATCACGTGCTAAATGATCCAGCACAGCTTCACGCTTCTCTCGAATCAATTCAGGCTCATAGTCTTGATCAATACGACTGCCTAGATAGTTTTCACTTGGTACATCAAATAAACGTGATGCCAATAACGGATCTTTATTTACTAAGTCAGGCAAGGTATTTTTAATTGCCTGAATATAGGTATCCACCTTATGGTCTTCTAAAAGAATACGTTCCAATAAAGTTTGTGTCGCTTGCCATTGGTTAAAGCCATTGGTTTCATGCTGAATCAAGAAGGCAAGATCATCATTGGAATAATCAAAGACTAAATTCACAGGAGCAGAAAAATTACGTAATAACGAGGCAACAGGTTGCTCAGTCACCCCTGTAAATTCAATTATTGCTTCATCTTGATCAAATAAGTACACGCCATCTTTGACCTCATTCACAAACAGATCAGTGCTATGCAAGGTATATTGCTCACCTGTATTGGCATTAAATAATGCCAGAGCAACAGGAATTGGCACTGCTTTGAGGTTTGGATATTTTGGATGTGCTTTCAAGCTTTGTTTGAAGCTTAAACGGTAAGTCTGTGCAGCAGCATCATATTCACCTCGAGCTTCTAACTTTGGTGTCCCCGGTTGGTTATACCATGTGAGGAAGTTAGAGAGATCAACACCTGAACCTGCGCTCAATGCCGCAACCCAATCCTCAACTGTAACCGCTTGCCCATCATGGCGCAGAAAATATTCATCTGTGCCTTTACGGTATTTTTCTTTCCCCAATAAAGTTGCCATCATGCGATTGATTTCAGCACCCTTCTCATACACTGTCGCGGTATAGAAGTTATTGATTTCAACAAAATGGTCTGGACGAGGTGGATGTGATAATGGTCCTGCATCTTCAGGGAATTGATGCGATTTCAATACCGCTACATCATCAATTCGTTGTACGGCCGCTGATTGCAAATCCTCAGAGAAAGACTGATCCCGGAAAACCGTTAAGCCTTCTTTTAAACACAACTGGAACCAGTCACGACAGGTAATTCGGTTGCCTGTCCAATTATGGAAATATTCATGTGCAATTACAGATTGAACTCGCATAATCGCAGCATCAGTGGTGTATTCCTCATCGGCAAGTACACAAGATGTATTAAAGATATTTAAACCTTTATTTTCCATTGCACCCATGTTGAACTGACTGACCGCGACAATCATGTAGTTATCGAGATCATACGGACGACCATAGTGTTCTTCGTCCCAACGCATCGAATGCTTTAATGCTTCCATTGCGATGTGACATTTTGGAATATCTTTATCGATTGCATAAATTTCAAGAGCAACATCACGACCTTCTGATGTGGTGTAACGATCTTTCAGTACCGCCAAATCACCAATTACACAGGCAAATAAATAGCTTGGCTTTTTGGTTGGATCTTGCCAAATTGCAAAATGACGACTTTCCCCAGCTTCACCCGTTTCCAACAAGTTACCATTTGCAAGCAATATAGGATATTTCTTATCTGCTTCTACCCGTGTCGTAAACTCAGCAAGCACATCTGGACGATCTGGATAGAAGGTGATTTTACGGAAACCTTCTGGTTCATTTTGGGTAACGAACAAATCACCTGCTTTATATAAGCCTTCAAGTTGCGTATTGGATTCAGGATGGATAATCACCTGAGTTTGAACAATGACCTCATCTGGTGCATCAGTGATCACCAATTGTTCAGTATCCAAATGATATTGTTCAGCGCTAAGGGTTTGCCCATTCAATTGAACCGATTTTAATTCAAGATCACGACCTAACAGAACCAATTCACCTGCAGTCTGACGCTTCATCACCAGTGTAGAATCGACAATCGTATGATCATCATAAACTTGAATATTTAAATTAATTGATTCAACCAAGAATGATGGCTTTTGATAATCTTTTAAATAAATCGTTTGATCTGCTTGTACAGGAGGCTGTGCCGCAATATTCATCAGTATTCCTTATCGTTCATCATGTCGGATGGTCTTGTTATCAAAACTTCTTGATTACTCGATCATACGCCAACTTACAAAAGCTGTCTTTAAGCCCATATCTTAGTTTCAAGTATTTTTAGTGGGGTTTAGTTCAGTAATTTTCAAATTAATTGATTAAAATGGAATTCTGTTTAGAAAGAATAACAACTGTTATTTCTAATTTTAAATAAAAGCTACAAAAATAACCAAATTCCAAGGTTTGAATTACATTTTTTTTATGCGCTTTACATTTTGTGCACGGTTATTGCTTAAGTTTATATGCCAATGTAGGTAATACAATCAAACAAGCGAGGGTTAAGACGATGGAATTAAAAGCACACTTATATCGTTTAGAAAATATTAAAGCGATCCATGATCTTGCAAAAGCAGGTGTGGATCATCATGTCATTTCCGTTTTTTTAACAGCAGAAGGAATCGAACTCAGCAGCTTAGAAGTAACGAATATCGTGAATACCTATGATGAACTTGGAAAAGAAAAATTACCAAGTAAAAAAGTCCAAGCACTTATCAACGCCAAAAAAATCGGTCAGCAGGACGAAAACTTACCATGCCCTGTTTAACTTTTACATTTAATAAAAAAACCTCGGAATATTTTCGAGGTTTTTATTACACTAATTAAGGATTTGCACTATCTGTTCGTAACCAGACGACTGTACGACCTAAGGCAGAAACGCCCATATAACCGCGCATACGTAAACGTTTACCTTCACCCGTTACGACCGCTTTACCTTTATAAACTCTACCACTTGTTGCTTCTAATACTCGACCGTCAATATATGAATCTGGCTTATCTGGATCTTCTCTAAAACCTGATAAAATTTCTAAGCCAAGAATTGGCTTATTGGTATTTGGAGCTGGGCACTTGGTACAGTTCGCAAGGGAAAAACCACGAGCATTAGGATAACGATAAACAATTTTCCCATGAAAGCGACCATCTGACCCTTTACGGATTTCAACAATCGAAAGTTGCTCACCTGTACGTTCTTCAATACTTTTCCAATAACCTTCGATCGAGGCTGAAAAAGCAGTCATGCTTAAAAAAGCAATAGAAACTCCCATGATTCCTTTCATAAACATTTGATTTAGCATACTAACCCCGTCTTTTAAAACTAACCCATTCATCTTTATAGGTTTAATTATTGAAACTTATCACACTTCACTAGAACTTTCACTCTACTGGTGCGTTCTTTTGCTTTAAAAAACTTATCTAACTGATATAATTCATGTAAACAATAACTTTATTTTTTAAATACAAAATAGATTCTTCACATTTCTATCAACTTACAAGATTTTTTAGGCATTTCTTTAATGAATTTTTATACATAGAAGCCTCAACGTTTTGAATAAGAAAAATCTTTTTTATGTTCGATCTCTTAGGATATAGCATAAAAAACCTCTCTGATTCAATATCAAAGCATTGAAACTGATCTACATAGATGAATTCATAAAATGACTAAAAGACGATTAGACATGAATTCATTTAGATATAAACCCAGATATTGAACCAAATTTATTTGTTCAACAGGGTTATGGATTGGCACTCTCAGTCCTAATCCAAACTTGGGTACGACCTAAAGCAGAGATCCCCATATATCCGCGCATGCGTAAACGTTTACCATCAGCACTTAACTGAGCTTTGCCTTTATAAAAATTGCCCGTTTTAGGTTCGAGTATTTTTCCGTCTATAAAATGGTTTGGATTTTTAGGGTCTTCTCGCAAACCTGATGCGATCTGAAGTCCTAAAATAGGTTTGTTTTTGAAAGGCTCAGGGCATTTCACACAATTAGTTAATACACTACCACCACCTGGAACAGGGTAACGATATACAATTGTTCCTGTATAAGTATTATCAGGTTTCTTTTTAATTTCTACGATTGAAAGCTGTTCGCCCGTACGGTCATCAATACTTTTCCAAAAGCCTTCAGGTGTCATCGCGAAATTAGCAGTTGCGAATAGAGCAAATGAAATTCCCACGATTCCTTTCATGAGTGAATGTTTTTGCATAATATGCTCTCCCTAAGTGCAAAATAGATCCATCTGATATACATTTTTATTCCAATGTTCTTAGACAGTCAACAAGACGAGTGGATATTTAATTGTTTAAAATCACAATAAACTTTAAGCAATTCATATATTAAAAAAGAAATGATTACGGGTTCGCACTATCTGTGCGTATCCAAACCGTATTTCTACCCAAAGCCGAAATTCCAACATAACCGCGCATATTTAAATGCTTACCATCTGCATTTAATCGAGCTTTACCTTTGTACACTTTTCCAGTTTTGCTCTCTAAGATGCGTCCATTAATAAAACTATTTGCTTTATTGGGGTCTTCAATCAAACCAGTTAAAACTTCTAAACCTAAACCTGGCTTTCCTGTATATGGCGGTGGACAGTTAACACAATGTGTTACGATCGCCCCTTGCGCATTCGGATAGATATAAACGATTTTTCCGCGATAAGTGTTATCCGTTGCTTTCCTTATTTCAATGATGGTCAGTTGTTCACCTGTCCGATCATCAATACTGCGCCAATAGCCTTCAATTGAACTTGCATATGAGAGAATACTTGTAAAACAAGCAATTAATGCAATAGAGCATTTCAACAATATTTGATAATTCATCCTTATCCCTTTCTACTTCTATAAACAAACTTAATAACATCTTTTAATTGGGACAGAAATTTACCATATTTTAAAAAATGGATAAGCCACCTGCTTAGCTTTTATATAAAATTCAGTGGATTAAATCTCAATACAAAACTACTTTTTCGGTTCAAATAATCTTTTTCTCACTCCGAGCACGAGCAATGTATAATCCTTACTTTTCGTGGTTATATAGGTTTATTGTCAATGGATTTACAGATTCTGCAAAAGCAGTTAGATGAAAGTAGCCATTGCCCTCTGTGCCAAGCCTCCATGTTTTGGGTTGAAGCCGAACAATACAGTCAAGAATTTCAATTTCATGAATGTAGTCATTGCCAACATCGTGTATTTAAAAGTGACAGCAAACTGAATTGCCATTGTGCTCAATGCACCGCTCAACGCAAAAAACAAACTCAACAAACCATTTTACAAGAACAACGTAAATACAAAGTCAAAGATGAAGTGATTTATAGCCTGAATCAACTCAGCTTTATGCATAAATTATTTTTACTAAGTTTGTTGGACAGTTATGCTCGTGAAGATGTACAGCATGATGAATTCATCCACTGGAAGAACATTAAATATCATGATTTCACCCCCAATTATTTATTTCAAAATCAACTCGTTCAAGAGTTACTCAAATTAGGCATCTTTAAATCACAAGATTCGAGCCTAGAAACAGAACATTTTTATCTTAATCTTCGGCTTGATGGTTATTCTGATCCGAGTTTGTTTAGTGTAACCCAACAATTGCGCCATTGGTTTTATGAGAATCTAAGTTTAGGTATTCCCTTCAAAACAACAGATGAAGTTAAAGATGCTTTGTATTTGATTCTTTATCAAGAAATCGTCCAGTTCATGCAGTTTTATTGTAGAACTTGGGGAATTCAAATTGCAGGCAATCGCTCCTTTCAGGCCTTTTGCTATCGCTTGATGGAAGGACTCGCAGTGGGTCAAATTTTTTACTTAATTCAAACTGCGTTAGAGTATCTCTATAAGCAAAACGCATTGCAGCCAAGAAACGATAAATTTATTAATACCAACTTACTCAAAAAGACATTAGCACAATATCGTGAACGCGCTGTGGCTGAACGTTGGGAAACCACGACATTACCTCGCCCATACACCATTCCATTTAGTAAAATGAGCGAAGTATTATTATTTAAATTCTTGGGTTATGACGAAAGTGTTTTTATTCAACCTGTCTGGAAATCTTGGCGCAAGATTGAACCTCGTTTAAATTTTTATGCAGTAAAGCGTTGCATGTATTGCGGTTCAAATGATCTTGTAGTCGATTATGATGCTACAGACTATGTATCATTGATTTGTCGTCGATGTAAGCATCAAGACCACTACTTTACGCGTTAGACTATTATTTTTGTAAATTTTTAAGGGGTGATGAATGTCACAAAAACAACAACTGATTGAACAAGTGATTGAAGCTTGGCAAGCTCTTCAGCAACAAGCCCCATTGGTACAATGTATTACCAATAGTGTCGCCAATAATTACGTCGCAAATATCTTACTTGCAGCTGGTGCATCGCCCGCAATGATCGACAATCCATTTGAAGCAGCAGATTTTACAAACATTTGTGCAGCTTTAAGCATCAACATTGGTACACCGACGACTGAACAAACTCAAGCGATGCTCATTTCTGCTGAAACAGCGCAACAGCAACAAAGACCATGGGTACTCGATCCTGTTGGCTATGGATCAATCCTGAAATGGCGTAGTGAAACTGTCGATCAATTACTCAAGTTTCAACCTACGATTATCCGTGGCAATGCATCTGAAATCAGCACTTTAGCGGGTAGTCAAGTTCAATCTAAAGGCGTTGATAGCACATTAAATAGCCATGATGTCTATGCTCAATCAAAAAGCTTGTTACAGCATACTGAATGTGTTGCGATTTCTGGTGAATCTGACTATATCATTTCCAAACAATTGGATATGGTAATCAAAGTAAATGGTGGTTGCCATTTACAGCCTAAAATTACTGCAACAGGCTGCGCTCTAGGAGCATTAACCGCCGCTTATCATGCAGTAACGAATTCAACCATTGCGGCGCTTGCTGCACATATTCATTTTGCTATTGCAGGCAAACTGGCATATGACCATGCCCAAACAGTTGGAAGCTTTAATATCGCTTTTTTAGATTATATTCATATGCTCGATGATAATTTAATTCGGCAATATGTAGACATTGAAATTTTATAATTCAGCTCTGCTTATTCGCAGAGCTTAACCCCTATTTCAGTAACAAATAAATGTCTGTGATCAAATCACATTCATCTACGTCATGAACAAAGTTGTGGTAGTGAAAAAAGACGGAAAAATCCCCTACTTCAAGCGCTGATTGTGGTAACCAGTCTCGATATAGATAGTAAACACTGTCTTTAATATGATCGTAACTACCCAAATGCCGAATCACGGCATAATTGCCTTTGAGAAGAGTACCAGTGCTTACACCTTATGTATTTTCAGGGATATCCGCCGTGATTGTTCCAGCAATATCAAAACGGAATTCATCACTTAAAGTCTGTTCAGGGTCAGAAAATGGAATACCGTAGGTGCGGCTTTTTGCTATAGGAGATAATCCCGTTTCTTTGCGCCACTGAATAAATCGTGCTGCCGTTTCAAATACACGTTCTGGTGCACCGTAATGAGAAATAAATGCAATTTTCTCTTCTGCTCTTTCTACAATATTAACGTTTATCATGATTTCTCTCGGAGGTAATGAAAAAACAAACCTTTCATGCCAAGATGACCAACGTGGCTGTTCTCTAAAAGCGCTTGGGGTTTGATCAAATGAACGTTTAAATGCGCGGCTAAATGCTTCAGGGCTATCAAAACCAGACTGCAAGGCAATATCAATAATTTTGGTGTCAGTAGAAAATGCAAGTTGAAATGATGCTCGTTTTAAACGACACAACTGAATAAACTTCATCAGATTCACACCTGTATTCGCTACAAAAATGCGATGAAAATGAAATTTAGATAGTGATGCAACTTGACTCAACGTATTCAGATCCAGCTCATCATCTAGATGTTGCTGGATGTACTCACATACACGTTGCAACTTCTGATCATATAGCGTCATACATTTAACTCAATTCATTTGATGAGAGCTAATTTGCCAGATTCATATCCTGTAAACTTGATCAGAATTGCGGATTTTCAAATCAAATTAGACCGTTGCCTTAAAATAATTCTCTTTTGGCATATCAATCACTTCAACACATAATTGAATTGAATATTCAGCCTCATTTTTTAGATAATCTTTTTGTTCTAACAATCGGAGTAATGCCTCACCTGTTGCTTGCTTCTGAACTTGGGTTCGTCCACTCAAAATATAAAGTTTTAGATGAACATAAGCTTCTTGATGATCCTCCAACCCAATCAAAAACACCTCATCTTTAAAAATGCGCGACTTAATATCATGGGCACTAAATAATCCAGTCTCAACCAATACTGTATTGACTAGCTTAAGAAGTTTTTGCTGATCAAGATCAGCTAAATTTGCTGAATAATTTGCAATCAGATGAGGCATTTAAATCCCTTATTCGATAAACAGTAACGCTAAACGGACTTGATCATAAGCCATACGCGGACTTGTAGCTTCCACAATTGGACGTAACTTAATTGAACCATCATCGGTAAAATGCTCAGGATTTTTACGTTTGTGTAAACGTTTATAAATCTTACGAACTTCTTCAACGACTTCATCACCAGGGTTGGCAATGGAAATATCTAATCCTTGCTCTTTATGCAATCGCGCGAGATGGTTAATAATCGTTGCAGGCGTTAGCCCTCGCTCATGCGCGATATCTTCAATTTCATAACCATCTTCAAATAAAGCACGTGTTTCCTCTAAAGTCGCTGCTGCATAATTCTGTTTTTCGCCTTTCGAAAGTTTTTTCTCGTTGCGTGCAATTTCAGTTGCATTCAGCGTGCCGCCACAATGACGAATAAAGGCATTATGCTGTGGGGTTAGATCAATATTTTCAAAATTCACTTCTGCTTCGGTCGATAATTCCTGAAAACGGCGGTCTGCTTTAATTGCTAAACTATCCAACTCAAGTGCTTGTTCATTAAACCCAAGCAATTTCAGTCCAGTTAGTGACTTTAATCGAGACAAAGCCACATAACCCTGACCTTTTTCAAAAGTATGCGTTAAATTAATTTCTGCTGCTTCTAAAGTCATACCCTGACTTTTATGAATAGTGATTGCCCATGCCAAACGTAAAGGAATTTGCTGATAACTTGCAATCACCTTGCCTGCTTCATTTTCAATTGACCATGTTTCTGGTTCAACAAGTAATGTCGTTCCATCTGTCAATTTGACTTTTGGTAAAATCCCTTGTTTATCATCTTCCTCAAAACCAATCACTTCACCTAAACTGCCATTGATATAGCCCATATCAAAGTTATTTTTGACAAACATCACTTTGGCATGCTTTTTAAGGGTCAATTCTTCAGGTGCGCGTACCGAGGACTTCAGTGTTTCGATTAATTTGTCGTTGCCATCAACAACAGCATTAAATTGATGACTTTCATTCTCAATTTCGTTCAGATGCTGATAATTGATGTTATCCACATCCATATTATGTGTGTATAAACGGGTAAAGGTCTCGCCAATATCGTGCTGACGCGATTGTTGTAATGCGAAAATATGATTCTGCTGAATGCTCTGTGCTCGAATCGCATTTAATATCTGATTTAAAATTTCATCATCCTGACGGTGTTGCTCAGTCAAATAGCAAACTCGGAATTTTGCTTCAACCCACGCTTCAGACATAAAGCAAAATTTATCTCGATTACTTTCATCTTTCTTACCTACTGGTGGTAACTGGAAAAAGTCACCTGCAACAATGACTTGAATTCCACCAAAAGCTTCATCACTTTCTTTGAAGTATTTAAGCACCTGATTGACTAAATTAAGCTGTTTGGCGTGCAGCATTGAAATTTCATCAATAATCAAGACTTGGGCATTTTCTAAATGCTCTTTTAAATATTTACGCTCTTTCATACGCTTCAGATCATCATCATTCAAACGATCTTTAATTCCAATCCCTGCCCATGTATGAATGGTCATTCCATTCATATGCGTAGCCGCGATCCCTGTAGAAGCCGTAATCGCAACGGGGACTTTTCGCGCTTTAAGATAGTGAATATATTGATTTAGCGTATAGGTTTTTCCTGCACCCGCGGAACCTGTTAAAAAAACATTTTCCCCAGCTTTAAGTAACTTCAGTGCAGTCTCTTGTTTCATAATTTCTTCAGTCGAAAACAACAGCACATAGCTTAACGATTTTTTTGTAAAAGTAAAAACTCAAACTGATTTTGAGAACTGTTTGTATCTCACTTTTACATTGACATCCAAACATTTTCATTTAATGTGTTTCTTAATTAATTCAGATTAGATATAAAAATGAACATTTCAAATTCATATAAATATCAAACAGATATATTGGGAGAAGATTATCAGCAACTCACTTTAAATTTTGCTGATGATTATGATGGGAAAGTCGTTGCAACATTAGTTCGCAAGAAATCAGCTCAAGCCACCAAGAAAGCAGTTCTATATATTCATGGTTTTTCTGACTATTTTTTCCAAACAGAAATGGCAGAACAATTTAACCAGCATGGTTATGATTTTTATGCTCTCGATCTCAGAAAATATGGTCGCTCAAAATTACCGCATCAAAAGTTTTATTATCTACTCGACTTACGTGAATATGATGCTGAAATCACTAAAGCACTCGAAATTATTGGTCAAGAAAATCACAATCAAGTTTTACTTGCTGGGCACTCAACGGGCGGCTTAATTACAACGCTCTACGCCGCACATTACCCAGATCATCGCCTGATTAAAGCACTATGGACCAACAGTCCTTTTTATGATTTTTATAAAAGTGTAATAGAGAAAAAAGTTGGTATTCCCTTATTAAGCGAAGTTGGCGAACGTTTACCAAATGCTAAATTCCCAAGTGGCTTAAATCAATGGTATACACCAAGTCTACATAAAGATTTCTATGGTGAATGGGATTTCAACTTAAATTGGAAGCCCAAATCACTCCCTTATGTTCATTTATGTTTTGTAAATGCGATCCACAAAGCACAAAAAGAAATCCATCGCGGTATTAGTTTAAATATTCCAACCTTGATTATGCATTCACACCAATCCAAATATCCAAAAAAATGGGGTGTTGATGCACAGCAAAGTGATGTGATTTTAGATGTCAAAGATATGACACACAATGCAAAGAAAATGAAAGGTGACGTACAAACCTTAGCAATCAAAAATGGCTTACATGATTTAGTCTTATCTGCACCGCCTGTGCGAAAGAAAGTCTATGAGGATTTATTTTCTTGGCTTGAACAAAAAATGCCTTAACTAAGCTCTATTTATAGTGATTACACAGATTATGGATACTTCAATTTCTTTGCCTAAAACAGTTTATGCAATTCAACATCTTGCATTTGAAGATTTAGGTTCATTAGAAGATATTTTTTATCAACTCGGTTCCCGTGTTCGTTATTTTGAAGCGGGTGTGGATGATCTTAAACCCGCTTTAAATTATGAAGGTCTTACCATTATCCTTGGTGGACCAATTGGTGTTTATGAAACTGAAGACTACCCTTTTCTTATAGAAGAAATTGAAGGTCTTAAGCAACGCTTGAATGCGAATAAACCAACTATTGGTATTTGTTTAGGCGCACAATTGATCGCACATGCATTAGGTGCAAAAGTCTACGCAGGCCATCAAAAAGAAATTGGTTGGAGCCCATTAGAAATAAAAAATCTTGATCAAAACCCATTATCAGGATTAGAAAATATTCATGTCTTACACTGGCATGGTGATACTTTCGATTTACCATCACAAGCAACTTTACTCGCTAGCTCAGAAATTTATCCAAATCAGGCATTCGCCGTGGGAAATAATATTCTAGCTTTACAATTTCATCTTGAGATAAACCAACACAGTTTTGAGAAATGGCTCATTGGGCATACGTGTGAAATACGGCATGCAGGCTTATCAATTCCTCAGTTACGACAAGCTAATTTAAATTATGCTGAACAATTAGAAAGTAAATGCAGGGCAATTATTGAATTTTTTTTAGAAAAACTTGATGATTGAATTCATGACTCGAAAACAGTATGTTTATGATAAATTTAGACATACTATTTGCCTAACTTAAATTAGTTATTTGAAAAATAGAATATTACACTTATTAAAATTTTATTACAGAAACAAACATTAAGACCAATAAGTAACGACAGTACTCGCAAGCTATTTTCTAAAAAAGCAATAAAATAACATTATTCATTTACACTCTTTTAGTTGGAATAAAAATATGATCAAGTTAATAAAAAGTTTTCACTCAATCAATACTTATTTATTCATGTCGACGGCTTTACTTATTTCAATGATTATTTATTTCTATCACATAAATCCATAATATAATAGAAAAACCCAATTTAAAATTGGGCTTTTCCATGTCTGAACTAAATTCTTCGAGCTAAAAAGAGTTCAAATTCACCTAAAGGTTATTTCTTCTCTACTTTAAAGCTATCTTTAAGATCAAGAATACGGTTAAACACTGGTTTTTCAGCTTGATGATCATGTTGATCTGCAACAAAATACCCCTCACGCTCAAACTGGAAACGATCTTCAGGTTGCGCTTGTGCCAAAGCAGGCTCAATCACCGCTTGAACGACTTTTAATGATTCAGGATTTAGATTTGCCAAGAAATCATCATCTGCATCTGGCGCAGCTTCGGTAAATAAACGATCGTAAATACGAATTTCAGCAGGTATACCTTTCGTTGCAGAGACCCAATGAATAACCCCTTTGACTTTACGACCTTCAGGGTTTTTGCCTAATGTTTCAGGATCAATTGAACATTTAAGCTCAATTACTTCACCATTGGTATCCTTGATTACTTCATCACACTTGATCACATAAGCATGGCGTAAACGCACTTCGCCTTCTGGAATCAAACGTTTAAATCCTTTTGGTGGAACCTCTTCAAAGTCTTTACGATCAATATAGATTTCACGTGTTAAAGGAATGATACGTTCGCCCATATCAACATTTGGATGACGTGAATGAGTTAAATCTAATTCTTCAGGTAAATTAGTCAATGTGACTTTTAATGGATTCAGTACAGCCATTCCACGCGCTGCGGCATTTTCCAAAGATTGACGAATACAGAATTCAAGCATTGCTACATCAACAATACCATCTGTTTTCGACACACCGACACGCTTACAAAAATCGCGCAAACCTTCTGGAGTAAAACCACGACGACGCATCCCCACTACGGTTGGCATACGCGGATCATCCCAACCCTGTACATGGTTACCCTCAACCAATTTACGCAATTTACGTTTAGAAGTAATCGTGTAATCGATGTTTAAACGTGATGACTCATATTGACGCGGTACAGCCTGAGAGTGGACTTTCTCAATCACCCAGTCATAGAACGGACGGTGATCTTGGAACTCTAAAGTACAGAGTGAGTGGGTAATACCCTCAATTGCATCAGACAATGGATGAGCATAGTCATACATTGGATACATTTTCCACTTGTCACCTGTCTGGTGATGTTCTGAGTGCAACACGCGATAAAGGATTGGGTCACGCATGTGTACATTCGGGCTAGTCATATCAATTTTGGCACGTAAAACCGCTTTGCCCTCGCCCAACTCACCATTACGCATTTGCTCAAAACGCGCCAGATTTTCTTCCACAGTCGCATTACGGTATGGTGAGTTTTTACCTGGCTCCACAAAGCTACCGCGATTCAACTTGATTTCTTCAGGTGTTTGCAAGTCCACATAGGCATCCCCCTGTTCAATTAATTGAACAGCCCACGTGTAAAGTTGATCGAAATAACCAGAAGCATAACGTGGCTCACCATTCCAGTTAAAGCCCAACCATTTCACATCATTGGCAATACCATCAACATATTCTTGTTCTTCGGCATCTGGGTTTGTATCGTCAAAACGTAAATTACATAGACCATCAAATTCTTCGGCAATACCAAAGTTCAAACAAATTGCTTTGACATGACCAATATGCAGATACCCATTTGGCTCAGGCGGGAAACGAGTTACAACTTTTTGGGTACGACCTTCTTTTAAATCATCGGTAATCACCTGACGTACAAAGTCCAAGCCTGCCTGTTGTTCTTGCTGCGCGGCATCGACAGAGGCATGAGTATTTGGCGTCGGGGTCTTTGGCAGTTCTGAAACAACATCATTTGGCTTCATAGGGTGTAAATCACTTATTACAGTTAAAAATGGGAAATAAAAACGCAATCTTTGCTATTTATGAAAGATTTTAACGTTTTTTACTTGCCTTGTAGTTTACAGTTTGCTTATGCTTCTCTCAACCAAAAACCCATGGTCACAAACCCATGTTTAGGAGATTAATGTAATGAGTTTTCCTCAAGTCGAATTAAATACCAATAAAGGTCGTATTGTTCTTGAGCTTAACGCTGAAAAAGCACCAAAAACGGTTGCAAATTTCTTAGAATATGTACGCGACGGTTTCTATGACGGCGTAATTTTCCACCGTGTGATTGATGGTTTTATGATCCAAGGTGGTGGCATGGACGAAAACTTCAAAGAAAAAGCAACTCGTGATTCAATCGAAAACGAAGCAGACAACGGTTTAAGCAATGATGAAGGCACAATTGCAATGGCGCGTACTCAAGCTCCGCACTCTGCATCTGCTCAATTTTTTATCAACGTTAAAAACAACTCTTTTCTGAACCACACTGGTAAAACAGCACAAGGTTGGGGTTATGCAGTATTTGGTAAAGTTGTTGAAGGTATGGATGTTGTAGCTGCAATTAAAGGTGTCCGTACTGGTAACCGTGGTTATCATGCTGATGTTCCTTTAGAGAATGTAGTTATCGAATCTGCTAAAATTATCTCTGAATAATTTTATCCAACAGGATTCTTTGTGACTTATCTGTTTATTTCAGATTTACACTTGTCACCTGATCACCCTCGACTCGTTCGAGGGTTTTTGGCTTTATTGAAACAATATCAGGATAAAAACACACACCTCTATATTTTGGGTGATTGGTTTAATGCTTGGATTGGGGATGATTACACCGCCCCGTGGTTAGATGAAATTGTCAGCGCTTTGCAAAAATTCACCGCAGCGAATAACCAAGTTTATTTCCAAGTGGGGAATCGTGATTTTGCCTTAGGTCAAAAATTCTTAAAGCAATTTAATGGGATTTTATTACCTAACGTTTATACCTTAAATATTCAGCGACATACGTTCCGACTGGAGCATGGCGATGCGCTCTGCACTGATGATGTTGCCTATCAGCGTTTTCGCAAAGTGATTCGCAATCCCATCTTATTAGGGCTAATAAAACGTACCCCTCTCAGCTTTAGACAAAAGCTCGCCAATGGCTTCCGTAAAAAGAGTAGTGAAACCAAACAACTAAAAAGCTATGACATCATGGATGTAAATGCCAAAGCAGTTGAAAATGTCATTACTGAAGTCGATTATTTAATTCATGGCCATACCCATCGCCCTGAAATTCATCAAGTGTTGAATAAACAACGTATTGTTTTAGGTGATTGGCGAGAAGACTCCGCTTGGATTTTAGAAATTAACGAACAAGAAAATAGCAGCTTGAATTTTAAAAAGTGGACCTATTGATCTTTATTCCATTCGACTTTTATCGATACCCAAATCACATTTAGACACTTTACCTACCTGCTAGATCCAGTAAAATAAACTGATTTTTTATTTGGTTGATAATAGATGGATTCCCTAGACACCGCAAAAACACGTTACACCACCAAGGTACACGATGCGAGTAAAAAAATTCCAAAAGAACAGTTTGAAAAACTACTCTAAATTTTACGCTTCAGCCCTTCTTCAGCAAATATTCAACCTTAGCTTTTTTTAATTGCTGAAACAGATGAGACCAAACAACGTATCGCATCAGCACAGACAGGCAATTACATCTATAACGCGACTAAAGTTCTAAACTCTTCCCGCACCTTAGTATTTTGCACACGTACTGATATTTCTGCCGAATACAAGGCTTAAAAGCATCTGTTATTGTTTCACTCGGCTATCGTAGCGAAAATGACTTTAATGCAAAATTACCTAAATCACCACTATCTGATGAGGTTGTTTTTACACGTTTGTAATAATCAATCATCCAATGGGAGTGACTCAATCTACTCCCACTGTTTTAATTCATCATTGCTTTAGCCAATAACATGACTGAAACAATACCACTGATTAATCCAATCCAGGTATAAGTTTTTAAGCGCTCTTTGAATAAAATCACTCCACTGAGTACACCTAGAATAACCACTAGTATATTCATTCCAGCAAAGACAATCGCAGGCGTTTCTTTGAAAATCATATGTGCTTTAACATACAAAGCAATATTGGCAAAGTTCAGTACACCCAAACATAATCCCATAAAAATGTTTTTAGGTTGCCAGTTCGGTTGGGTAATGGCGATATAAATGATAGATAAAATAAAGGCTGTAATAAAAGTTAAATTTAGCGTGACCGCAAACTGTAAGCCTAAACTACTGCTATATTTTAGTAATACATCAATAGCTGCATAACCCGCCCAAACACTAAACAAAAATAAGGCTGATTTTAAGCTCATGCCTTTACTTGCCTGCTCTGTGGCCTGTCCTATAATGATCGCTAAAATTGCCATAACTCCGAAAAAAAACCCAATTAATTTCAATTGGCTAAATTGCTCACCAAAAATAAAATAGGCAGCTAATAACGACAGTATGACTGCAAGCCGCTGAGCAATTTCCGTTTTTAAGATACCAGCGAATTGTAGCGACTTGGCTAAGCATAAAAATATACTTGGTAATAATAGACCTAAAACAAGAATTAACCACCAAGGCGTATTATTGAGAGAAATATGAGTAATATCGGTTTTAAACCAATAAAAGCATAAAAGGCTTGCGCTCAAATAATTCCACGCGATGATTTGAAAAATATCAAAACCTTTTGCTTTTAAATATTTTAAAAGAATCGAGACCAATACACTACAGCACGCAGCTGCAACAATCATTTCCATAGTTTTTCTAGCTATGTAAAAACACAAAAAAAGCCAGTCTATTATTAGACTGGCTTTTTTAAAAGATCATAAATCAATTAACGATTATTTTCGTCTTCTTGACCATCTTCAAATTTAGTTTCGCTATCGAAGCCACCTTGATGACCGAAGCCACCTTGACCACCGAAGCCACCTTGACCACCGAAGCCACCTTGACCACCGAAGCCACCTTGACCACCGAAGCCACCTTGACCGCCGAAGCCACCACCTTGACCGCCAAAGCCACCTTGACCACCAAAGCCGCCAGTAGAACCTTGACCACCGAAACCACCAGTAGCACCTTGTGCAGGGAAACCACCAGTAGCACCTTGTGCGCCAGCTGGACGTGGGTTACGCGCAGGTACAACTGTAGAAATCGCGTGTTTATAAACCATTTGACTTACAGTGTTTTTTAATAAAACTACATATTGATCAAAAGACTCAATATGCCCCTGTAATTTAATACCGTTCACGAGGAAAATAGAAACTGGAATACGTTCTTTACGGAGAGAATTTAAGAACGGATCTTGTAAAGTTTGACCTTTAGACATTTGTAACTCCAAAAAATTTTTAAATCAGCGCAAAAAAACTATCTTTATTTTTCAACTAAAAATTATAAAAAGACAGCCTGCGAATTTTGCTTTATCCAAAGAAGTTTCGCAAGTCTTCTTTCGCCTGCTTTATCGTCACGTAAGTTTTAAAATCGTGTGTTTCTTGCAAAGAACGTAACCAAGTGTATTGACGTTTGGCAAGTTGCCGTGTCGCAAATAATGCTTTGTTCTCCATTTCTACTTTATTTTTGAGACTTAGGTCACTTTTTAATAAAAAATCTAAAGCTTGACGATAACCCACAGACCGCATGGATGGTAAATTATCACTTAAATCGTATTTTCTAATTAATTCCTCTACTTCATTTAAAAAACCAATACTCCACATTTTGCTTAAACGTTGCTCAATACGTTGATGTAATTCTACCCGATCTGGCATCAATGCGTAATTATGAAATTTGTAACGATAGGGTTGATTTTTAGGCTGCTCTGCCTGTAATTTTGTTATGGGTTCACCTGTAATTCGGTAAACTTCTAATGCCCTAATAATTCTTTGTTTATCTGAAACTTTGAACTTTTGTCCAGCAATTGGATCAACAGAAGCCAATTCATCATAAACAGACTGCCAGCCTTCAAGATCAGCTTTAGCGAGAATTGCATCACGAATACTTTGATCCGCATTCGGTAGATTATCAGCTAATCCTTCAAGTAGCGATTTAAAATATAGCATTGTGCCGCCCACTAAAATTGGTGTTTTGCCACGCGAATGCATGTCATCAATTAATGGGCAAACATCTTCAACAAATTGTACTGCTGAGTATACATCCAATGGCGTAATAATATCGATTAAGTGATGCGGGTATTGTTGTTGCTCTTCTTTTGTGGGTTTAGCAGTCCCAATATCCATATCTTTATAAACTAAAGCTGAATCCACAGAAATCAATTCGAAATTACCGCGTTCATAGAGTTCGCATGCCAATGCTGTTTTACCACTTGCAGTAGGCCCCATTAAATTGATGACGGGCAATTGATTTGACATGTAAAACTACTCTCCTCGAGCAAATAATTTATCTAATTGATGCAATGGAAATGCGCGCCAAGTTGGACGCCCATGATTACATTGACTGGCAAATTCAGTTTGTTCCATTTGGCGTAATAAAGCATTCATTTCCGAAAGACTGAGTTGTCGATGTGCTCTTACAGCCCCATGACACGCCATACCAGCAAGAAGCTCATCACGTTTTTGTAATAGGCCTCTAGCTTCATCATTTGGATCAAGATCATTTAATAATTCTGGAATTAAATTACTAAAGTCAGCTTTATGCAAAATGGCAGGCACACCACGCACAATCACTTGATCATCGCCATATTGATCAATTTCTAACCCCAAACGTTCTAATTGTGGTTGTAAATCTTCAACGCGAGTCGCTTGCATACGAGTAATGGAAACAACTTTAGGAATCAGCAGTTGTTGCGAAGTCCAAAATTCAGGTTTATCCCATGCCGACTTCATCTGCTGCAACAAGATACGTTCATGTGCCGCATGCATATCCACAATGATCAGGCCTTCAGTATTTTGCGCCAAAATATAGATGCCATGCAGTTGTGCGATTGCAATCCCCAAAGGAAACTCATCTACACGTGATGGGTCTTGATTATTTCCATCTTCTGTTTCTTCACGTAAAGGCGCTAAATAGCTTTTGAGTGCATTATTTAACTGTGCAGAGCCATTATAACGTGGTTCTTGAGGTGTTGAATTGTAATGTACTGCCTGTGGGCGGCTTTGATTAAATTCAGTGAGTAAATCTGTGGAAACAACAACCTGCTGATTGTCTTGTCGCTCAGGCTCAGCTACTGCTCGATGTAAATTGAATTGTTCTTGGTATTTTGGCTGAGGCTGATAATTAAAATTTTCTGCCTCAGCTTCATCTGTTTTCATCGCTTGTGCTAAATCAGCAGTTGCGGTTTGAAATTGAGACAAGGTTGCTTTGGCATAATGCCGTACAAACTCATGTACTTCACGCTGGTTCAAAAAACGAATTTCATGTTTAGTTGGATGTACATTCACATCGATATTTTCAGGATCAACTTCTAAAAACAATAAATAAGATGAATGTTGATGACCATGCAAAATTCCTTCATAGGCCATACGTAACGCATGTGAAATGGTTTTGTCTTTGACAATACGACCATTCACATACACATATTGCATGTCAGCCTGTGCTCGTGCGTCGGAAGGATGCCCTAACCAGCCTGACAAACGCATATTGATACTTTCAGCATCGATCCAATAGGCATTTTGGATAAACTGTTGACCTAACAGCTGCTGGACACGCTGATAACGTAATTCACCACTATCAGCAATCGGCAAATTTAAACGAATATTATCGTTATGTTCGAGTACAAAACGAATTTCAAAATGAGTCAAAGCCAAACGACAGACTATTTCTTCAATATGACCAAATTCTGTACTTGGTTTTTTTAAAAACTTTCGGCGCGCTGGCACATTGAAAAATAAATCTTGTACACGAATATGTGTACCTTTTTGTGCTGCAACAGCCTGTATTTGTTGATGATCAAATGCTGTTCCATTCACTTCAACCCGATAGCCCACGCCTTGTTCATCTTGGCTACTGGTCAACGTCAAACGTGATACTGCAGCAATCGAAGCTAATGCTTCTCCACGAAAGCCTAAACTAACAATTGCATGCAAGTCTTCCGATGTTTTAATTTTACTTGTCGCATGCCGCATCACCGCTAATGGTAAATCTTCAGGATGAATTCCATGGCCATTATCAATGATTTCAATCAGGGTCGAACCACCTTGCGCTACCCGAATAATAAGTTCGGTTGCGCCAGCATCGATTGCATTTTCTAATAATTCTTTAACAACTGATGATGGACGTTCAATCACCTCACCCGCAGCAATCTGGTTGGCTAAGGCAGCATCAAGGGTATGAATACGACGAGTTGAATCATGCGCCATTCAATTGTTCCTGCAAAGTTTGAGATAAAGATTCGGATTCACTGGTTAGCGTGACAAACCGAGTCAATTCATCATCCGATTTTTGAATATCAATGATTAGATCAGCTTTTGGAATTTCGTCTCCACCTTTTGAAGGCCATTCAAATAAGAATAAAGCATCTGGCGTTTCTAAATAATCACGAATTCCCATCAGTTCTAATTCATAGGGATCATCTAAACGATACAAGTCAAAATGGAAAATTTCTTTGCCTTGAATGGTATATGGCTCAACCAAGGTATAAGTTGGGCTTTTTACTGAACCTTGATGCCCAAGATTCTGGATAAAGTAACGCGTAAATGTCGTTTTTCCAGCCCCTAAATCACCAATCAAATATATAACGCCTGAATGCACTTGTTGTGACAGCACTTGCGCAAATTTTTGAGTGTCTTGTTCATGATTTAAAGTAAATTTCACTGAATATGACATGGCAAATAGAATAAAATTGGGATACCCGCTATGATAACATTGCACAGCTTCAAAGCCTAATCCATAGCAATACCTTGGTTCTTTTTTACAACATTGAAGAGAAGACATGACTCTACAAAATCGGGTTGATCCTTGGGGGAAATTGAACGCGCATCCCTCAAAAAGTGCGACTTTAATGGGGAATCGTGGTGGTAAGCTGCATAATGCAGACAAGCAAATCATTAAGCAATTTTCCACCCAATCATGGATCAACTGTCTAACCACATTCGGTAATGTCAAAAGAGAGGTTTTTGGACAGTCTTATTCTGAACTGTTCTTTTTAGATGAAGCAACCGCCTTGGCGGCAGGTCACCGTCCTTGTGGAGAATGTCAAAACCAGCGCTATAAACAGTTTAAAAATGCATGGATTCATGCAAACAACACTGGTATTTCACTACCTGTAAAAGAGATGGATAAAAAAATTCATCACGACCGACTAACAGCAGATAAAAACAAGAAAATATTTCAAGCCAAAATTTCTGATTTACCAATTGGCACTTTCTTTGAGCATGACTCAAAAGCAATCGTAATCTTTAAAAACAATCATTATTTGGTTTGGTCTTTTGATGGCTATCAACAGGAAGTTGAATTACCAAATGACCTGATTGTGAATATCCTCACGCCAGAATCTTTTGTCAAAGCATTTGATGAGGGATTTATACCTAGTTTCCACCATTCAGCCTCACTCAAATAATATGAATATTATTGAAAGTTTTACTCCACCTCTCATCAATGGTGTCAGTGCCAGTAAAGTCTTTTTACCCAATGACCTCACTGTAAACACAGTTTTTGAATATCTTTGCCAACACTTTCCACATATTCAATCAAGCGAATGGCAACAACGTTTTAGCGATGAATTAATCTATGCTGCGAATGGTGAAAAATTAAAAATAGACAGTATCTATACGCCCAATAGCCATATTTTTTACTATCGTTTCCTAGCTCAAGAAACTCATGTGCCTTTTCAGCATGAGATTTTATACGAAAATGAACATTTACTCGTGGTTGATAAACCTCACTTCCTGACCATGACCCCAACTGGGCAATATGTTCAGGAAACCTTACTGGTACGCTTGAAAAAGCAAACAGGCAATCAAGACCTAACCCCCATTCATCGACTGGATCGGGAAACGGCAGGCGTGGTTTTATTCAGCAAGAAACCTGAATCGCGCGGAATCTACCAACAACTTTTTGCAGATCGGAAAGTTCAAAAAATCTATCACGCGATTGCAGCTTATCGAGCTGAATTACATTTCCCACAAATATTACAGCTCCATTTAGAAAAAGGTCAGCCGTTTTACACGATGCAAATTAATTCTGAAAAACCTCAGAATTCTGAAACTTTGATAGCGCTTTTGGAACGCAATCAACATTACGCAAAATATCAGCTTAAACCCAAGACGGGTAAACAACATCAATTGCGTGTCCACCTTAATTACTTAGGCATTCCAATTTTAAATGATCCGTTTTATCCAGTTGTCGCACATAAAGCCGATGATGACTTTGAACAACCGCTACAGTTGTTAGCAAAAGAGATTTATTTTATCGATCCCGTTGTAAATCAAGAAATGCATTTTACTTCTAAATTTGAATTGACATTGTAAATACAACGTAATGACAAAATTGCTATTTTTTCACTTCAGAAATATTGAAATTACATTGCAATGGTTTAGAATACATGATGATAACTAAAAATATTTGGTCATATCTTTCATGCGAAAAACAGAAGTTTATCAGGTTCGACTTGATTCTCAGGAAAAAAAGCAGGCTTTTGCTGTTTTTAAGCAGTTAGGTATATCCCCTGCCCAAGCTGTTCGTCTTTTCTTTAAACAAGTTGTGTTGACGAAATCAATTCCTTTTGCGATTGAAAATCAAAACATTAATATGGAACAGTTACTCAAGCTCCGTAAATCTAAAAATGCAGCAATAAATGATCCTTCAACTGCTATAGATTTGCATGTTGAAGACGATCATGAAGATCTATTTGAAGAATTGAATGCACTGTTAGGTGAAAGTGACAAAACTTAACAATGTTGCATTTATAAACAAGTTTTTATTTTTTAAGCTTAAATTTTTTCGTTATTCTGATAGTCCAAATAAAATTATAAATGCAAGGATTGACAGGAATGATTGTTAAACGAGCAACAAAAGAAGATCTTCACCAACTTGCTGTCTTGTTTGATGAATACCGTCAATTCTATGGTACATCATCCAATATTGAACAATCCTATCAATTTCTAAAACATCGTTTCGAAAATAAAGATAGTGTCATTTTCATTCACGTTAAAGATGATGTGCTCACAGGCTTTGTTTTACTGTACCTTGCTTTTTCATCTGTTTCTTGCGAAACCTATTATATTTTAGATGATGTTTATGTAACCCCATCTTATCGAAAACAAGGATCGGCTAAGCAATTAATTGACACCGCAATCCTTTTTGCTCGCCATGAAAATGCACAAAGAATTAGTCTCGAAACACAAAAAAATAATTATGAGTCTCGCCGTCTTTATGAACAAATGGGATTTATTCAAGATGATGAATTCAAGACCTTTCACTGTTTTTTAAAATAGTTACTCGATATCTAAAGCAATATTTTGACTCAATTGTTTTTGCGAAGATGTAAGATAAATCCATTCACCTTCTGGTAATTCAGGAAGCTCAAGTAATCCTATTTGTTGGCGATGTAAAAGCTCAACTTTATTTCCGACTGCTGCAAGCATACGTTTAACTTGATGGTAAACACCTTGATGAATTGTCATTGCCAATTGATGTGTGGAAAATAGTTGAAGATTGGTTGCGGCATAAATACCTTTTTCATTCCTTAGCTCAACTCCCTGTTCTAAAGCCATTAATTGCTCAGCTGAAATCGGATCGGCAGTCGTTACATGATAAACTTTTGGCACATGCTTACGTGGATTGGTTAAGGCTTGTAAATATTGACCATCATCAGTCAATAACAATAATCCTGTGGTATCTTGGTCTAGTCTTCCCACGCATTGAATACCTCGATGGATCAAAATTTCAGGCAGTAGGCTAAATACACTTTTATGATGCGTTGCCTGATGTGAACATTCATAGCCCTTCGGTTTATTTAAAACAATGTAGAGATGTTCTCGATATTGGTATTCTTCGCCAAATACTTGAAAACAAAGCTGATCCGTATTTATATTCTGTTTAGGGTTTTCACAAATTTGTCCTTCAATCTGCACAGCACCATTTTTAATTAACTGTTGGCAATACTTTCTTGAACCAAAGCCTTGCGATTGCAAAATTTTTTCCAACAGCATAACTACATCCTCATCTCAAACTCAGTCTATTGTACTCGATTCAGCTAGGCATCGTTGCTTACAGCATACTCATTCTTATTTTTTATAATTTATTCACAATCTGTTCATTTGTAATAGAACATATACAAAACTCTCGCCAAACTCTCTCAATCATCCTATTGCGCTCCATATTTCCACTTAAAAGTCCTGTTACATTTGTCTCAAGCAAAAGAATACTGTCCAAAAGAATGGATAAGGAGTTTCACTATGAAATCGAATATGTGGTTATGTAGCGTCATCTTGGCAACCTCATCAATGATGACTGTTGCACATGCAGATAATACAGCACGTGTTGCAGCAACTTCAGCACTTGGTAGTATTGTTGGTACAGCAGTTGGTAAACAACTTGGCGGTAATACGGGTGCCATGATTGGTTCCGCAATTGGTGGTGCTGGTGGTGCAGCAGCATCAAGCAATAAACGTGATCGCACTGAAGCCGCCATTGGTGGTGGACTAGGCGGTGTTGGTGGTTACACCGTTGGACGTAATGTCGGTGGAACGAGTGGTGGCTATATTGGTGCTGGTTTGGGTGCAGCAGGTGGTGCGGCTTTAGGTCAAAAAGTTGGTCAAGATCGTGAAGAAGACCGCCGCTACGAAAATCGTCGTTCTTACGATGAGCGCCGTTACGACAACCGTCGTTCTTATGATGATCGTAGATACTATAAATCTCGTCATCATTACCGTCATGATAATGGCTATCACCGTGGTTGGTATAAAGATTAATCATCAAATCCTAACACTTTCTCTTTTGGTGCCTTCGGGCGCTTTTTTTATTTTATCCAATTCGCAACAAATATCGACAATATTCGATATACAAAATCAAACTTATATCGTATTATTTCGATATATGATTTTGAGAGTTAAAAAATGAAGTCACTACAAGAGATCAAATTTTCAATTTTGGAGTTAGCTCCTGTCAGAGACGATAAAAGTATTGAATTTTCACTTCGTCATGCACTAGAAGTTGCTCAACACGCTGAAAAGCTTGGTTATGAACGTTTCTGGTTAGCTGAACATCACAATATGGATGGAATTGCGAGTTCCGCAACGGCAGTTTTACTAGGATTCATCGCAGCAAATACAGACAAAATTCGCTTAGGTTCTGGTGGCATCATGTTACCTAATCACGCACCATTAGTTGTTGCAGAACAATTCGGGACTTTAGCAACACTTTATCCAAATCGTTTTGAACTTGGTTTGGGGCGTGCTCCAGGAACTGATCAAATGACGATGCGGGCCTTACGCCGTGGCCGTCAAGAAACCGAAGATCAATTTCCTCAGGATGTAATGGAAATTTTGCAATATTTTAAAGACCCACAACCCAACCAGAAAATTATTGCCACCCCAGGTCAAGGCACTCATGTACCTGTCTGGTTGCTAGGTTCAAGTCTGTTTAGCGCACAGCTTGCTGCAAAGTTGGGACTTCCCTATTCTTTTGCATCACATTTCGCTCCACGTATGTTAGGTCAAGCAATCGAAATTTACCGTGAGAATTTTCAAGCATCTGAATATCTTGATAAACCTTATGTGTCAATGGGCGTACCAACAGTCGTTGCGGCAACTGATGAAGAAGCACAATATTTAGCTACCAGTTCTTATCAGCGTATTTTAAACCTGATTCGGGGGCACAGTCTAAAACTCAAACCGCCAACTGAATCAATACAAGGTCTGGCAAGCAGCGCTGAGCAACTCGCCATCCAGAATTTCTATGCAATGGCTCAAATTGGTTCACAGGAAACTGTCAAAACAGGACTGGAAAAAATTGCCGCGCAATATGATGTAGATGAGTTTATCTTCACCTGTGATATTTACGATACACAAAAACGTCTGGAAAACTTTAGCTTGCTCATGGAGCTAAAAAACTAGTAGGCAATCCTATTTTCAAATAAGCATTGCCTCGTTCCGCAATGCTTATTTCACAACGCCCAAGTATTGATAGGAGGTATTTTTCTTGCCGTAACGTAGATACTTTCCTTGAGATTTATAGTTTTTATCCAGCAACATAATATCAATATTATTCTTCAAGCTTTTGTCTGTACGGATGTCATCAAGTGTCTCATCCGAGCTTTCATGGTTTTTACAGTCAGAATCGACCTGAATGGTATCAAGCGGTGCTTTATGAGGTTCCCAATCTTATTTCTTCAAAATAAAAAAGCGTAGCCCATCCTCTACGCTTCTCATTTAAAGATACTATTTAGCCAATACGACGTTTTAAACCAGTCAACTGTAAAATACGCGTTGAAATTTCTTCAATCGACATTTCAGTGACGTTCAAATACTTAATACCTTCAGAAATATAAATACCCTCTATGGCACGTAATTCCATTTGGCACTGACTAAAACTTGCATAACGACTATTGGCTTTTCGTTCGCTACGAATAGCGACCAATCGCTCAGCATCAATCATTAAACCAAAGAGCTTATTTTTATGTGCTCGTAGCACAGCAGGTAGACGATTATCATCTAAATCTTCTTCAGTTAAAGGATAGTTCGCAACACGAATTCCAAACTGTAATGATAAATAAATCGAGGTTGGTGTTTTCCCAGATCGAGAAACGCCAACTAAAATCAAGTCAGCTTTATCATAATGACGAGTTCGAGCACCATCATCATTGTCTAATGCAAAATGTACTGCATCAATACGAGCCTTATAAGATTCAGAATCTGTTACAGCATGGGTCTGTCCAACTAAAGTTGTTGGTGGTGTCCCCAACTCTTGCTCAAGTTTACTAATTAATCCCTCGAAAACATCCAAATTTACGGCTTTAGCTGTATTAATAATTTCACGAACATGTGGGTCTACCAATGTGTCAAAAACAAGTGGTAAACATCCATCTCTTGATTGGCATCCATTGATGTCAACCACCACATTCATTGCAGCTTCTTCAGTGGTAATATAAGGCATAATATGAATATCAAAATCGACATTCGGAAATTGCGCAAGTAGTGAATGTCCAAGGGTTTCTGCGGTAATTGCAGTACCATCCGAAATAAAAAATACACTCCGTTTAATTTGTTTACTTTCGGGCATCAAAATTCTCCTTAAACATTTGTCTTAGTGCTCTATAATCTTTATAGTAAACTCATCTAACATGACTGTCGCTTAGTAAAATACTAAATCTAAGCACATTCGTATAATTTCATACCAATGATGGTCATTCATACTGCAAAAAAAGTGGAGTAAATACTTTGGAAGCGCGCGTAATCGGTCTGGAAAAATTAGGGAAACACGATGTCGAACTCGTAGGTGGGAAAAACTCATCTTTGGGTGAAATGATCAGCCATTTATCCAATGCTGGTGTATCGGTACCTGGTGGCTTTGCAACAACTGCTGCTGCCTATCGTGAGTTCTTGGATCAAAGCGGCTTAAATGCTCGAATTCAGGCTGAACTTGAGCAGCTAAATGTTGATGATGTAAACGCACTTATAGAGACAGGCGCTAAAATCCGTAAATGGATTGTTGATACTCCACTTACTGCTAATTTAGAACAAGAAATTCGTGACGCATTTACAGCACTTTCAAACGGTAATCCAGACATCGCTGTTGCTGTACGCTCTTCTGCGACTGCTGAAGATTTACCTGATGCTTCTTTTGCAGGACAACAAGAAACTTTCTTAAATATTCGCGGAATTGATAACGTTCTTATCGCGATTAAAGAAGTTTTTGCTTCGCTTTATAATGACCGTGCCATCGCGTACCGTGTACACCAAGGTTTTGAACACAGTGTTGTTGCCCTATCTGCGGGTGTACAACGTATGGTTCGTTCAGAGACTGGTGCTGCAGGTGTAATGTTTACGCTTGACACAGAATCTGGTTTCCGTGATGTGGTATTTATTACCGCATCATACGGTCTGGGTGAAATGGTTGTTCAGGGAGCTGTCAACCCTGACGAATTCTATTTGTCAAAACCATTGTTAAATGCAGGTAAACACTCAGTTTTACGCCGCAATCTCGGTTCTAAACACCAAAAAATGATTTATGGTGAAGAAGGCGCTGCAGGTAAATCCGTTGTTGTGGTTGATGTTGAAAAACCAGAGCGTCAACAATTCGCATTAAATGATCATGAATTACATGAACTTGCTAAACAAGCATTGATTATTGAACAACATTACGGCTCGCCAATGGACATCGAATGGGCGAAAGATGGTGATGATGGTCAAATCTACATCGTTCAAGCACGTCCTGAAACTGTTAAAAGCCGTCAAAATGTCGGCACAATGGAACGTTACCTATTAAAACAACGTGGCACTGTCATCTGTGAAGGTCGTTCAATTGGTCAACGTATCGGTTCGGGTAAAGTTCGTGTCGTCACCTCAATTAAAGAAATGGATAAAGTACAAGACGGTGATGTACTTGTATCAGACATGACTGACCCAGATTGGGAGCCAGTAATGAAACGCGCCGCAGCGATTGTGACCAATCGTGGTGGCCGTACTTGTCACGCTGCAATCATTGCACGTGAGTTAGGTGTACCTGCAATCGTGGGTTGTGGTAATGCAACAGAAGTATTAACCGATGGTCAAGAAGTCACTGTTTCATGTGCTGAAGGTGATACAGGCTTTATCTATGAAGGCGCATTAGATTTTGAGGTGCAACGTAACTCAATTCACTCAATGCCAAAACTTCCATTTAAGATTATGATGAATGTTGGTAATCCAGACCGTGCATTCGACTTTGCTCAAATTCCAAATGAAGGGATTGGTCTTGCACGTCTTGAATTCATCATTAACCGTATGATCGGTGTACATCCTAAAGCGCTTCTCAATATTGACAGCCTACCACGTGAAACGCGTGCTGCTGTAATGACACGTACATCAGGTTATTCTTCGCCAATCGAATTCTATGTAGAAAAGTTAGTTGAAGGTATTTCAACACTTGCAGCTGCATTTGCTGAAAAACCAGTCATCGTTCGTATGTCTGACTTTAAGTCAAATGAATATGCAAATTTAATCGGCGGTAAATTATACGAGCCAGAAGAAGAAAACCCGATGTTGGGTTTCCGAGGTGCAAGTCGTTACGTATCTGACAACTTCCGTGACTGTTTTGAGCTTGAGTGCCGTGCTTTGAAGAAAGCCCGTGATGAAATGGGTTTAACCAATATTCAAATCATGATTCCATTCGTGCGTACAGTGTCTGAAGCAAAACGTGTGATTGAGTTGCTTGCTCAAAATGGTTTAAAACGTGGTGAAAATGGTCTAAAAATCATCATGATGTGTGAGCTTCCAACCAATGCTTTATTGGCTGAACAGTTCCTTGAACATTTTGATGGTTTCTCAATTGGTTCAAATGACTTAACACAATTAACACTTGGTCTTGACCGTGATTCTGGTATCGTATCTCACTTATTCGATGAGCGTGATGCAGCGGTTAAAGCCCTTCTTTCTATGGCAATTCATGCATGCCGTAAAGCAGGAAAATACGTTGGTATTTGTGGTCAAGGTCCTTCAGACCACCCTGACCTTGCTAAATGGCTCATGGAACAAGGTATTGAATCTGTGTCACTTAACCCTGACTCAGTGCTTGATACTTGGTTCTTCCTTGCTGAAGAACAAATCAAGAAAGCATAGTCTTTTTTAAAAAAGACCCTTTCGTAGGGTCTTTTTTCATCTTTAGTCATTGAGAATTTTTAATTATGCAAATTTACTTGGCTCGTAATAACCAACAAGCTGGACCTTATAGTTTAGACCAACTGAACCAAATGCTTTCTAGCCAACAAGTATTACTTACAGACTTGGTTTGGCACGAAGGTATGAGTGAATGGAAAACTCTTGGCGAACTCACTCAAGGAAAACTTGTCTACGAACCTGTAGGTTATTCATCATTCAATTATCAAATTAACAATCAAACTGAGCAGTCAACTTTTAAAATTAAAGTTGAACAAAAAACATCTGAACTCGCCTCATTTCATTCACGTGCACTCGCTAAGGTGATTGACTTAACTCTTTGGCTTCCGATGGCTGCTATACCATCTTTTTTCTTTAACGAAAGCCAGTACACAGAATTATTTAAAATTCAAAAGCAATTACAAGCAAGCCAAGTCGCTTCAAGTGAAGCAGTTGAGTTGCAGCATCAACTTATGCAGCTTATTCCAAATGAAGCATGGATGAGTATTTTTGTTTATTTGATTCTAATGCTGATGCTGCAAGCTTTTTTAATTGCGAAGTCTGGACAAAGCATTGGTAAAAAAATAACCAAAATTAAAATCGTAGATGCTGAAACACATACGGCAATCAATACGATTAGAGCTTTTTGGTTGAGAAGTGCTTTATTTATCATTCTGAATTTATTGTTTATGCCATTTATTACCATTATCGACTATGCTTTCTTTGCATTTAATAAAAATCGCCAAACTTTGCACGATAAATTGGCAAAAACTAAGGTCGTAAAGCAATAATTTTTAATTAACTAAGCAAAAGAGGATTTATTCCTCTTTTTTGCTCTATAAAATTGATATTTATAGAAAAAATACACATTTCAACAACAATTCCTACAAAATAAATCAGGTTTCAAAACAAGTATTTCTGACTGTGTTAGATGTAGCTTAGTTTTTCAATATGAGGCATAATGCCCAACAACGTAGCGGTGTCGCATGATTGCTAAGCATTTCACAAAAAATTCTTATCAATCATGCGACACTTTAATCGCTATCCCATAATTTAAATTAGGGAATGGGACTCTTCACCGAGGTTGTAAAATGAGACAAACGATTTTAGCTGTATTGTCTTTATCAACGATGGCTGCGCTCTTGACAGGGTGTGGCGGTGATATGGTACTACTAAACAATAAAGGTCCAGTAGGTCAAGGTCAAAGTAGCCTGATGATGACTGCGATCTATCTAATGCTATTGGTGGTGATTCCATCAATTATCATGGCATTATGGTTTGGTTGGCAATATCGCGCATCGAATAAAGATGCAGACTATAAACCTACTTGGGCACACTCTACGACAATTGAGATCGTTGTTTGGGGTGTTCCTGTCATTATTATTGGTATTTTAGCTTGGTTAACTTGGTGGGGTTCCCACAAGTACGACCCTTACCGTCCGTTAGAGTCAGATAAAGCGCCTTTAACTGTTCAAGCCATCGCTGAACAATTTAAATGGATTTTTATCTATCCTGAGCAAAACATTGCAACGGTAAACGAAGTACGCTTCCCAGAAAAAACGCCTGTAAGCTTTAAGATTACTTCTAACTTTACGATGAACTCGTTCTTCATCCCACAGTTAGGTGGTCAGATCTATGCAATGGCGGGTATGCAGACTCATCTTCACCTTTTAGCGGATGAACCAGGTGTATTCCGTGGTTTCTCAGCTAACTATTCAGGTTATGGTTTCTCACAAATGCGCTTCAAGGCACATAGTGTAACTGAACCAGAGTTTGCACAATGGGTAGAAGCTGTTAAAGCGGGTAATGGTACAAGTATCAATGCTGAAGCAATTCAAAAAGGTACACTTGACCAAGCTGAATTAGCAACACTTAAAGATGGCGATCGTTCTAAACATCAGATCGAAATTCTTGTAAACCGTGCTAAGGCTGCTGGTGATGAAGAAGCACTTGCTAAAGCTGAAGCTATGAAACCGTTCCCGAACAAGCCACACCCTGTGACTTATTACTCTTCAGTTGAGCCAAAATTGTTTGAAACAATTATCAACCACTACATGAGTAATTATCACGGTGCTGACCACTCTGCTGCTGGACATGCAACAGCAGAAACTCATGCTGCAGCTGAACATGCTGCTCAAGGGGAATAAGACATGGATATGATTTTTGGCAAATTAGGCTGGGATTCTATTCCAACAGAGCCGATTGTACTCGTTACCATGGTCATGATGGCTCTTGGTGGCATTGCAGTTCTAGGCGGTATTACCTATTTCAAAAAATGGGGATACTTATGGAACGAATGGTTCACATCAGTAGACCATAAGAAAATTGGTATCATGTATATCATCGTATCAGTAGTCATGCTTCTGCGTGGTTTCGCCGATGCGATCATGATGCGTTTACAACTTTTCCTCGCTAAAGGCGGTGGTGAAGGTTACTTACATCCAGACCATTACGATCAGATCTTTACAGCACACGGTGTAATCATGATCTTCTTCGTAGCGATGGGTCTCGTTGTCGGTATGATGAACATCTCAGTACCATTACAAATCGGTGCTCGTGACGTTGCATTCCCATTATTGAACTCTTTAAGTTTCTGGTTATTCGCAGGCGCTGCTGGTTTGATGATGGTTTCACTTGTACTAGGTGAATTCGCTTCGACTGGTTGGATGGCTTACCCTCCTCTATCTGGCATTCAATATTCTCCTGGTGTCGGTGTTGACTACTATATCTGGGCACTCCAAGTTTCTGGTTTAGGTACGCTTTTATCTGGTGTTAACTTCTTTGTTACCATCATTAAAATGCGCGCACCTGGCATGAAATTAATGGACATGCCTATTTTCACATGGACTTCACTGTGTACGGCTGTATTAATCATTGCATCATTCCCTGTATTAACAGGTACGCTTGCAATGCTTACTTTAGACCGTTACTTCGGTTTCCATTTCTTCACTAATGAGCTTGGCGGTAGCCCAATGCTTTACGTGAACTTGATCTGGACATGGGGTCACCCTGAAGTATATATCTTGGTATTACCAGCATTTGGTTTATACTCAGAAATCGTTGCAACCTTCTCTCGTAAAGCGTTGTTCGGTTACAAGTCTATGGTGTATGCAACTATCGCGATTACTGTACTTGCGTTCGTTGTATGGCTTCACCACTTCTTCACCATGGGTGCTGGTGCGAACGTGAATGCGTTCTTCGGTATCATGACCATGGTTATTGCGATTCCTACAGGTGTGAAAATCTTCTCTTGGTTATTCACGATGTATAAAGGTCGCATCACCTTTACTACTCCAATGTTATGGACGCTTGGCTTCCTAGTAACATTCGGTATTGGTGGTTTAACTGGTGTACTTATGGCTGTTCCGCCTGCGGACTTCCTTGTACACAACTCACTCTTCTTGATCGCTCACTTCCATAACGTAATTATCGGTGGTGTGGTGTTTGGTATGTTTGCCGGCATCATCTTCTACTGGCCGAAAATGTTTGGTTGGAAGCTCAACGAAGCATGGGGTAAAGCTGCGTTCTGGTTCTGGTTCTTCGGTTTCTATTTTGCATTCATGCCACTTTATATCCTTGGTTTCATGGGTATGACTCGTCGTTTGAATACATATGACAACCCAGAATGGGATCCATACTTAGCGATCGCATTATTTGGTGCCGTTCTTGTTGCTATTGGTATTGCATGTTTCTTAATGCAAATCATCGTTGGTTTCTTACAACGTAAAGACAACATGGACTACACAGGCGACCCTTGGGATAGTCGTACACTTGAATGGTCTACGTCATCTCCTGCTCCATTCTATAACTTTGCACATGTACCAGAAGCTAGCGGCGTTGACCGTTTCTGGACTGACAAAGAAAATGGCGTAGCATATGCACGTAACACTAAATATGAAGACATCCACATGCCGACTGATCGTGCTGCTGGTTTTGTCATTGCAATGTTCATTACTGTTCTTGGTTTTGCATTGATCTGGCATATTTGGTGGCTAGTCGTTGTTTCATTCGTTGCTTCAGTTGTTAGCTTGATCGTAAGCTCATTCACTAAGAATGTTGATTACTACGTACCTGCTGCAGAAGTTGAACGTATTGAAAATGAACGCTATGCGTTACTTGAAAAACACTTGAAGAAGGACTAAGGAAATGGCTGAAGTACTTCATCACGACAACCACGGTCATGACGGTCATCACGAGCACGATGACACAGACTTAACGGTCTTTGGTTTCTGGACATACTTGATGAGTGACTTGATTCTTTTCGGATCACTCTTCATTGCGTTCGCTGTATTAAGCAGTCATATTCCGCCTGGTACCCCAAGTGCGAAAGATCTTTTTGGTGATTCTTTAGGTTTTGTATTAACCGAAACTTTTGCCCTCTTGATCTCTTCGGTAACATTCGGATTTGCAGTTCTTGCATCTTATAAAAAGAATGTAAACCAAGTGATTACTTGGTTATTCATTACTTTCTTATTTGGTGCATCGTTCATTGGTATGGAAATCTATGAATTCCATCACCTTGTACATGCTGGCCACGGTCCGACTCATAGTGCATTCTTATCAGCATTCTTTACTTTAGTTGGTACACACGGTATTCACGTAACTTCTGGTTTAGTGTGGATGCTGGTACTTATGTATCAAATTAAAAAGAATGGTTTGACACTACCGAATACACGTCGTCTTGCTTGCTTAAGCTTGTTCTGGCACTTCCTTGACATCGTTTGGATCTGTGTATTCAGCGTCGTTTACTTACTGGGAGTTCTCTAATGAGTGGTCATGACCATAATGCTGCAGGTGCATCACACGGTAACTTTAAGCAATACACTGTTGGGTTTATCCTATCTGTTATCCTCACCATCATCCCATTCGGGATGGTGATGTCGGGCGGATTTAGCCGTGGCATCTTAGTTACTGTTATTGCAATCGCTGCTGTTGCTCAGGTAATCGTACAACTTGTGTATTTCTTACACATGAATACATCATCTGAACAACGCTGGAACCTTATTGCATTTATCTACACAATCTTATGTATTGCTGTACTTTTAGTCGGCTCTGTGTGGATTATGAATTACCTACACTATAACATGATGATCTAAACTGATTGTCATGTGGAAAAAGTATCTATTCCTGACTAAGCCAGGAATTCTCTTCGGTAATTTTATTACCACCTTGGGCGGCTTCTTTTTAGCCGCGCAAGGCTCCATAGACTTCCTCTTGTTATTACTTACTCTGATTGGAACAACATTGGTTGTTGCTTCTGGTTGTGTAGTCAATAATGTTATTGATCAAGATATCGATCAAAAAATGCAACGCACAATGAATCGTGCTCTTGTTAAGAAAACCATATCTCCTACTATTGCAATGTTTTATGCTCTTGTATTAGGTGTGATTGGTTTTAGCATGCTCTGGTTCTATGTGAATGCCTATGCATTTTTATTCGCAGTCATTGGTTTTGTCGTCTATGTCGGTTTTTATAGTTTGTGGACAAAACGTACCACAATCCATCAGACCGTAATTGGTAGTATTTCTGGAGCGAGTCCACCTGTTATTGGTTATACGGCTGTAAGTCATCATTTCGATATGGCTGCTCTTCTCATTTTTATTGCATATGCCTTATGGCAAATGCCGCATTCATGGGCAATTGCAATTTATCGTTTTGAAGATTATAAAAATGCAGGAGTGCCAATCTTACCTGTAGCTCGTTCTATCTATAGAACGAAAGTGGAATCACTGATTTATGTGGTTTTATTTACGCTAGCCATGAATGCGCTATATGTTTATGGATACACCAATGTTGTTTTTCTGGCGATCTGTAATCTGCTTTGTGCCTACTGGTTCTACATTGGTATTTTAGGATTTAAAGCTGAAGATGATCAGCTTTGGGCAAAACGCTTTTTCCTTTTTTCAGTAATCTTAATTACTGTAATTAGTTTGAGCTTTAGCTTTACATTTAAAAGTCCTGCACCCTTCCTCCCTATTTTTTAAAAAGATAGAGACTTCTCTGTCTTTTTATTCCCCATTTCAGTTGTTATCATTTCGTGCAATAAAAACATTTCACCCTTTATTGCCTAAATGAAACTACAAAATAAATTTATATTCAAATCAATTGTCTATTCTTCGCTTTCACTGGTAATTTACTATAGCCCAATCACCTATGCTGGTGTAGAGCAATTTTGCGAGCCAAACCTTGCCATAAATGACAAAAATTTAAACGGTTGTAGCAATCTTCCTGTGTTATATCCAGCAAATGATAGTCAAACCAATATGACTTTACTACTCAGCGACTTAGGGCTTGCAACAATTAAGCCGATGACAGCAGATGGTAATTTATGGGATGCAAGCTACGGTACGGTGCCTTTTGATGCCGCAAATATTTCCGCTTTGACTGAAAACAGGATTTTAAATCAGCGAGAAAAATTATCGCAAAAAGATGAAATCATTTTTGATGAACGTTGCTACAGTTTTAATTCTGGCAATGCTGCTTTTATTAGTCAGGTTAAAATCAATAAGAATATTCCAGCAAATGAAAAACAATTGCTGATTAATGAACGTCAAAAAATGAATCAATGTGGTGATAAAATTGCATTGATTGCCGTTGATCCAAATTGGTCAGTCACAACACGTCAATACGCCTCTTACTTAAACGCCAGTATCCTGTTTTATAATGCAAACTACTCTGCCGCGACCAAAATTTATACCGTCTTAACCAACGTTGAAGATACGTGGTTAAAAGAAACTGCACTATATATGCTGATTCGTACCAGCCTCAACTCAGCCTATACAACAGGTGTGGATCAATATGGTGATGTATATCTGGACAATATCAATCAAAATTTACTTAAACAATTTTTAGATCATATTACGGTTTATTTAAAAGCCTATTCAAATGGGCAATATGTCGCGAGCGCACGCGGCTTTATGCGTCGGGGACTATGGCTTTCAAAACGTCAGGATTTATTGGTCAATGAAATCGTTTGGCAACTTAAAAATCCGACATCAAAATTTTATAATTTGGAAATGAGTGAACTTCCCGCCGAAATTGATCGCCGAGTGTTCGATAGCTCAGCTTTTAATCTGAGCAATCTAAAAGACCCTTTCTTTTTGGCAGTATATGATTTGATGCATATGCGTGAATCGAATTCTGAGAATTATCATTCGATTTCTTGGGCACAACTGAATGCACAAAAAGATTTTTTCAGAACCCAGCCTGAATTATTTCAGTATTTACAAGCCGCTC
This sequence comes from Acinetobacter sp. ANC5681, assembly GCF_023488045.1. Classification (NCBI taxonomy): domain Bacteria; kingdom Pseudomonadati; phylum Pseudomonadota; class Gammaproteobacteria; order Moraxellales; family Moraxellaceae; genus Acinetobacter; species Acinetobacter sp. ANC5681. The sequence goes on along the minus strand of NZ_JAMFKZ010000001.1, from coordinate 168,373 downwards.
ACTTATTTTTTGTTCAAAATAAAGCTCAAGAAACTCAAAATTACTTAGCTAAAGCAAATGCTAAAAATGGTAGTTATTTGCAGTTAAGCCAAACTTTTTTGAGAGGACAAATTTTAGAAAAAATTGGACAACCTCAAAATACTGAAGAATATTGGCGTCAGCAACTTGCACAGGCCAAAGACAGTTATCAACGCGGTTTATTTGAAACAGCATTATCCAATCATTTGGCAATAAAACAGGACTATTCAGCATTTATAGGAAAAAAAGCTCAAATTACTCAGCCGAACCTACAGAGAAATTTTATTACCCAAATCGCAGATACAAAAAGTTTGCAAAAATTGATTCAATCTGAACAAAGCAACATAGATCAAAAACAAGCTGCGATCTACACCCTTCTAAGTAAAAGCTTAGTACATCAACAATTCGAATTGTTTAAACAAAGCTATGCTTTTATGCCCAAAAATGCCATGCAATATCAAGGTTATAACAGTGCCAATGAACAATTGAAGAATAAGCCAGATTTTTCTAATTTCATTTGGAATGGAGCAAACATTACACCACAACTAAAATGCTCAAATTTAGAGACTTTAGTTAATCAATTGGCTCAAACACCTAAAGATTCATTATTAAATGTTTGCTTAGGAGAATATTTCCGTAGTGAACAAGGATATGCGTTACAGCAGCTTTCTTATAATAAAAAACAAACATCAAATTTTTCAGGAAAAATTTTTGCTCGTGGTCAGATTTATCAAGATCTCATCAAATCATCAAGCAAAAGCGATTTACAAGCTTACGCCCTTTATCGCGCAATTCAATGTTATGCGCCAAGTGGTATTAATGATTGTGGTGGTAATGAAGTAAACAAATCTGTCCGAAAACAATGGTTTGATAAAATCAAAACAGATTATCCAAATACCAGTTGGGCAAAATCACTGAAATATTATTGGTAATTGACGATGTTGAAGTGGCTGAAAGCGATCATTTTCACTTTTTTATTTTTAACTTATTTGCTTGCCAACCGACACAATCTGCAACGTCAACAATTGATGCCTATCATTTCGATTCTTTTTGGATTTGGGGCAACATTCAATCTGCGCCTTACTTAAGTAAGGCGAAAGAACTGTATATTTTGCAAGGAGAAATTCGATATTCAAAACAAAAACACAGCTCTATATTGATCCCACAAGGTGTTTCTATCCTAAAATTACCCCGTCAGAAAATTTGGTTAGTTTTTCGCACACATCATCTGGCTTGGAACGAACAAAACTATCAAACTGTTTTCAAACGTTTAGAACATTGGAGAAATCAAGGTAATCAAGTTCAGGGAATTCAAATTGATTTCGACAGTCGAACCCATGATTTAAAAGAATATGCCCTTTTTCTAGAAAGTTTCAGAAAAAGACTCCCTCCCTCTTATCAACTTAGCATTACAGGATTACTGGACTGGACAAATTTTAAGGATCAGAAAACTTTAACTATTTTGAGAAATAATATCAGTGAACTTGTGATCCAAACCTATCAAGGTACAACCACCATTCCCAATTACCCACAATATTTAAAACGTATCTCTGCAATGCAACTGCCTTATAAAATCGGTTTTGTACAAAATGGGTTACGTCAAAATAACTCAAACGATTTTAATGACCCTCATTTTAAAAGCTATATCATCTTTTTACTTCGATCTAAAACATGAATTTACTTGCGATTTAAATGAAATGTGTCTAAAATCCCAGCTTCGCAATTTGCGACATAACTAAATTAGTTATGACTCCTTGCTTCTGGCTTTTTAGTTGGGGGCTGCTTAAACCGTAAGGAGCTGACAATGCGTCACTACGAAATCGTACTATTGGTACACCCAGACCAAAGCGATCAAGTTGTAGGTATGGTTGAACGCTATATCTCTCAGATCAAAGAAGCTGAAGGTCAAATTCACCGTTTAGAAGATTGGGGCCGTCGCCAATTGGCTTACCCAATCAACAAGATTCACAAAGCACACTACATTCTTATGAATGTTGAATGTGGTCAAACGACTCTTGATGAATTAGAAGAATTGTTCCGTTATAACGATGCAATCATTCGTAACATCATCATCCGTCGTGAACACGCAATTACTGAAGAATCTTTACTTGCTAAGAGTGCTGAAGAGAAACGTGCGCGTAAAGCTCAACGTGAAGAAGCACAACAAGCAATTCAAGAAGCTGAATAAGGAGAACCTCAATGGCACGTTTTTACCGTCGTCGCAAGTTCTGCCGCTTTACAGCTGAGAATGTTGCGTACATCGACTACAAAGATATCGACACTTTAAAACAGTACATCACTGAAAACGGCAAGATTGTTCCTAGCCGTATTACAGGTACTAAAGCTCGTTATCAACGTCAATTAGCGTTAGCTATTAAACAAGCTCGCTATTTGTCTTTGATTCCGTACACTGACAACCATAAGTAAGTGAGGTGAGCTGTGGACGTTATCTTATTACAACGCATTAAGAATCTTGGTAAATTAGGCGACAAAGTATCAGTTAAAGCTGGTTACGGTCGTAACTTCTTGATCCCTCAAGGTAAAGCTGTAGCTGCAACTGAAGCAAATACTGCTGCATTTGAAGCTCGTCGTGCTGAACTTGAGAAACAAGAAGCTGCTATTTTAGCTGCTGCGAATGCACGTGCTGAACAATTGAACGAAGTAAATATCGTTATCACTGCTAAAGCTGGTGATGAAGGTAAACTTTTCGGTTCTATCGGTACTCGTGATATCGCTGACGCTTTAACGAACGCTGGTCTAGCAGTAGACCGTGCAGAAGTTCGTTTACCAAACGGTGCGCTTCGTCACACTGGTGAATTCAACATCGCAATCCAATTGCATCATGATGTTGTTGCTGAAGTTCTCGTTACTATCGTATCTGAGTAATTTCTGCAAAGAAAAGAGCATGTTTTTACATGCTCTTTTTTTATGCCTAAAATTTTATATTTTGGTACACCCTACTTTTCCAGCAATTAAACAATTTTCTTCCAATTAAATTCTCCTGTCTGCGTCCATTTGGATTAAGATAGTCAGTCGTTACAGTTTCATCTTTTTATTAGGTCTTGTTATGTCACAGGCGAATGCCAATTTTACGAAAAATTCTCCAAACACAGAGAGTAAAGTGAGTGACTCAGGTCAATTAAAAGAATTTCGTACACCACCGCACAATCTCGCAATTGAGCAAGCTGTGCTCGCGGCATTAATGACGGTTGCCGAATCATTTGAACAAGTTAGCGATTTACTTAAAGAAAATGATTTTTATGCAACACGTCATAAATATATTTATCGTGCCATCGAAAAACTAGCGCAAGAAAACTCGCCTTATGATGCTGTATTGGTCAATGATTGGTTACTCAAACAAAACCTGCTTGATGCAATTGGTGGTGAAGAATATTTGATGCAATTGATGGCAGATTCACCTTCAAGCTTTTACAATCTTGAAATCTACGCCAATAAAATTAAAGAATTTTCAACACTACGCGCAATGATTAAAGTCAGTAGTGATATTTTGCAAAATGCTTATGACACCAAAGGTCGCCCTGTCAGTGAAATCCTAGATTTAGCCGAAACCAGTATTTTCTCTTTGGCCGAACAGCATAACAACAACAAGAAAGATTCAGGGCCAAAATCGATTAGCTCTGTCACTGCTGATGTGATTTCTAAACTCGATGAACTTTCTAAATTAGACGGCAATATTACAGGTTTAACCACAGGTTTCTTAGAGTTAGATAATAAAACCTCAGGTATGCAACCTGGGGATTTGATTATTGTTGCAGCCCGTCCTTCGATGGGTAAAACCACCTTCGCCATGAACTTAGTTGAAAGTGTACTGCAATACAACCGCTTACCTGCTCTCGTATTCTCAATGGAGATGCCAGCAGACTCGATTGCTATGCGTTTGATCTCAGCAATGGGTAAAGTCCATCAGGGTCATCTACGTTCAGGTAATCTCGATGCAGATGAATGGACCAAAGTCACAGGAACTATTCTTCAATTACAAGAAATGCACCTCTATATTGATGATTCCTCTGCCCTACCACCAACTGAACTTCGTGCACGTGCGCGACGTATTGCCAAAATGCATGATGGAAAAATCGGCTGTATCATGGTCGACTACTTACAGTTAATGAAAGTGCCGGGTATGGGCGATAACCGTGTGGGTGAGATTTCGGAGATTTCTCGAAGCTTAAAAGCACTAGCTAAAGAAATGCAATGCCCTGTCATTGCCCTGTCTCAGCTTAACCGTAGTTTGGAGAACAGACCAAATAAACGCCCTGTCATGTCAGACTTACGTGAATCAGGCGCAATCGAGCAAGATGCCGACTTGATCATGTTTATTTATCGTGATGAAGTCTATAACAAAGAGTCTAAAGAAGCTGGTACAGCCGAAATTATTATCGGTAAACAACGTAATGGTCCAATTGGTTCAGTTCGTCTTGCCTTTGAAGGTCAATACACTCGCTTTAGTAACCTTTCACCTGAGTTCTATGCTCAATACGATGACGAGGAATAATCCCTCGGTTATTGATCTGCCTTAAAAACTTTCCATGTCGACCCAAAGGAGAAATCAGGGTGCGCCAAGCAACAGTTTATATTGATAGTGATGCACTACAATATAATTTAAACCGCGTTAAACAACTTGCTCCACATTCACAAATTGTTAGTATGGTCAAAGCAAATGCTTATGGACATGGAGTTAAAGACTGTTTAGCCGCCTTGGATGCAACAGATGCCTTTGGTGTCGCCTGTTTAGAAGAAGCTTTAGAGATCAGGCAACTGGAATATTCTCAACCCATCACTTTGATTGAGGGCATATTTTCAGAAGACGAAATGCAACAAGTAATTGAGCACAAACTCGAATGCCTGATTCATCAAAGTCAACAAGTTGAATGGTTGATTCAGCATAAACAAGCTTATAATGCTTTGGGCTTAAAAGTGTGGGTAAAGCTAAATAGCGGAATGAACCGTTTAGGCTTTAAAGTGACTGAAATTATCGATGTCATTCAACGTTTAAAATCAGAAGGCTTTAGCTGTGTCCTTACTATGCATTTTGCCAATGCAGATGCCGATCACCCTTTAAATGAACAACAAAAGCAGCAATTTCTCCATGTCAAAGAAGCATGTGCCCCTATCTTTGCATCATGCTGTAACTCTGCTGCGATCTATAAATATCCTGAATTGCATTTCGATTTTGTTCGCCCAGGTATCATGCTTTATGGCGCAAGTCCATTTGCTGACAAAAATGTAAATGAACTCGATTTAAAGCCTGTAATGACCTTTAGTGCAGAAATCATTGCGCTTAATCAAATTCAACAAGGCGAATCTGTAGGTTACGGTTCAACGTTTACAGCAACACAGCCTATGAATATTGCCATTGTCTCAATTGGCTATGGTGATGGTTATCCAAGAGCATATATCAAACCAAATTTCGTTGCGATTGATGAACAACTTGTTCCTGTTATTGGTCGTGTCAGTATGGATATGATTGCCATTGATGTCACTCATATTCAGGCAGAGATCGGCACTAAAGTCGAGCTTTGGGGCAAATCTCGTTTGGTTGATGATGTCGCTGCGGCAAATGGCACGATTGGTTACGAATTATTATGTCGGTTAAGTAATAGACCCATTCGAAAAGTGATTTAAAACAGATAAAAAATCCAAGCCTTTGCTTGGATTTTTTCTTATATGATTACAAACCATAATCAGTCGTAGGCTTTGGTAACTCTTGAAGTCCACGGCGTAAGGTTTCAGACCATTGCTTACTAATCTGAGTAAAATAAGGATCATCTTCTCGGATGCGTTTCCCTTCAGGAATTTTAAAACTATCTTTATGATAAACCAAAGCGTCTAAAGGCAATCCGACAGAAACATTAGACCTTAATGTTGAATCAAAAGAGATCAAACTGCAACGTAACGCATCATCTAATGGCATCGTATAGTGCAGTGCACGATCTAAAATTGGCTTTCCATACTTACTTTCACCAATCTGGAAATATGGGGTATCGGTAGTCGCACAGATAAAATTACCTTGTGGATAGACATTATACAGTTGCATTTCCTCACCCTGTATCTGCCCACACACCAAAATACTACACGAGTAGTTCATCTGTTCCTGAGTATCAGTAGTAACATCCTCGAGTACCTTACGCAAAGTCTTTCCAATTAATTCAGCAACTTCAAACATGGTATTTGCGCTATATAAATTTGGCTCTTGATGTAATGCTAAAGCATTTTGTAAATGACCAATAACAGCTTGTGTTGTTGCTAAATTACCTGCTGTTTGCAATGCAATAAAACGCTCACCTTCAACACCAAAGGTATGTAATTTACGAAATACAGAAATATGATCGACCCCTGCATTAGTTCGAGTATCACTAATCAATACCAAACCTTGCTCTAATCTTAATGCACAACAATAGGTCATCTCTTCTTCTCTTACCTTCAACAAGCCAAAACTTGAACCGTAGATATCATACTTTCCACCCCACCTTGCTCACGGATACCTCGAATTGGTGCAACATCTAGATAATCACGACCAACTGCGACATAAATATGATTTTTTGGGGTAAATATCTGGTTACTTACATCGAAACAATACCACTCATTTTCTACAAAAACCTCAGCCCATGCATGACTGGCTAGGTGCGGTTGATTTGCATCATATATATAGCCAGACACATAACGAGCTGGTAAATGTAATCCACGGCACATTGCAATTAAAATATGTGCATGATCTTGACATACACCTTGTCTTGCATGAAATGCATCAATTGCAGAAGTCGTCACTGAGGTGGTCTCAGGCTGGTACTGAACTTGTTGTAAAATTTTCTCAGATAAAAGTATTAAATGCTTACGATCTTTTACTTTGACCACCGCCTGAGCAAAATCAAGCATACTTAGATCGCAACACGTCATCATGGTACGCTGCAAAAAAAGCATTGGAGAAACATCCGTTTCTACATAGCCGAGTTCTGTTGCATATAAATCAACGACACCTTGCGCCATAATGGTCAAGTAGCGATATTCATGTCTCTGAGTTGCAGTGATCCATAAATTATTAAATGCATCTCTTTGACATGAATATTGCCCAGGCACACTAATATGCCAGTTTTCTATGCTTTGGTGCATAGAACTCTGCGGCAGCATTTTAATCGATTGCACACTATTTCGAGCAACTTGCGTATAACGATAGTGTGTTTGATGATTCACCATGAGTTTCATGAGAATGCCTCAAATTGATTTTCTAACTTATAGGTAAAGGCATAAAACTGATTTAAATTAGGTTGCTCTTTTAGAATCTGCCAATTTGGCTGCAAGTCATCCCAACCTAGTTCAAATAACTGTTCAATAATCAGATCAGTCGAAGCTATAACATCCTGAATATTATGTTGAAAACGGAAATGCGTATCAATTTTTTCAATACATTGTCCAACATGAAAGAATAAGAAAACATCGTTTTGTTCTGTTTTTAAAAGAGCACAACACTTCCCTACGACGGCTTGAATATCTTCACCATCTGATACTGCATTTTTAATTATATGATTCAGCTCAGCATAGGTTTGAGCTGACAGTAAACCACGTAATTCTTGAATATTATCTCGAGCAATCTCAAGCTGACTCAATAAAGAATAGGGTTGTTGATGATCTAGCATAAAATTATTCAGATTCTCAGCATCATCGATATGTAAACAAAGCGCTTGAGCAAAATCTGCTGCTTGTTCATTATCACAAAATGGCAAATGGCTAGCAACATGACCAATTCTAAATAAATAACGACCTAACCAATAAATTTGATGAGCGCTTGAGCTAAGTAAAAGCATAAATTTCCTCCCTTATATATGATCAAAATCCCCAAAGTACGGCACTAGGCGATAGACTTTGGACTAAAACTCTTAAGGAAAGCGTTCAAGAATGCAATGTTTCTACAACCCATGTATCTTTGATACCACCGCCTTGAGAGGAATTAACCACTAAAGAACCCGCTTGCATTGCAACTCGAGTCAGACCTCCTGGCACAATCTCAGTACGATAAGGCGAACTCAAAACGAATGGGCGTAAATCGATATGTCGTTCAGCAACCCCTTCGGACGTTAATGTTGGTGCTACAGAAAGTGCCAGAGTGGGTTGTGCAATATACAAATGAGGTGTTTCAATAATTTTTTGTCTAAATAGTTCAATTTGTTGTTGATCTGCTTGTGGTCCAATCAACATCCCATATCCACCCGAACCTTGTGTCTCTTTCACGACCAATTTTTCTAAATTACTAAGTACATAATCCAAGTGTTCTTGATCACGACATTGATATGTCGGAACATTACTTAAAATTGCTGTTTCACCCAAATAAAATTGAATCATTTTATCAACATAAGGATAAATTGATTTATCGTCAGCAACACCTGTACCTGGTGCATTTGCAATCACAACATTTTTTTGCAAATAAGCCGACATCAACCCTGCAACTCCTAATGTACTATCAGGTCTAAAAGTTAACGGATCAAGAAAGTCATCATCGACACGGCGATAGATCACATCAACTTGCTGACGACCACGAATTGTTTTAACAAAAACCCGATCATTTTCAACAAATAAATCTAGACTCGTGACTAATGGCACATCCATTTCTCGTGCTAAAAATGAATGCTCATAATAAGCACTGTTAAAACGACCCGGTGTTAATACCACAATAAGTGGCTTATCCACATAAGCGTTCTCTTCTAAAATTGCTCTTAATAAAGTTGGGTATTGTTCTATGCCTTGCAAATTGTTACTGATGCACAAATCAGGCATTAGTTTTTGACTAATCTTACGACTCTCAATCATATAAGATACGCCAGACGGTGTTCTTAAGTTATCTTCAAGTACGAAGAAATCACCCTGACCATCACGAATAATATCAATACCGCTAATTTGTGAATAAACCTTCCCTTTAAGATGATGATTTAACATATGTGGCTGAAATGCTTCATGTGCAATCACTTGATCAGCAGGAATAAGCCCCTCTTTTAAAATATGTTGTCCATGATAAATATCATCCAAAAATAAATTGAGTGCTTTCACGCGTTGTGCACAACCTGATGAAATTTTTTCCCATTGTTTCTTTTCAATCACTCTTGGAATCAAATCATAAGGAATGGTTCGCTCAGCACCCTCTTGATCGCCATACACATTGAATGTGATTCCCTGATAAAGGAAATGTTGCTTCGCTTGATTCCCAAGTGTTCGTAACTCATCAAGGCTACGAATACTCAACCACTGTTCAATTTTTTTCGAAGCTTCCGCATTAAAACTTTTGTCATCAAGCATCTCGTTAAAAAACTCAGATTTAAGCTGCTCAAACAAGTTTGTGCTGACACTAAGCTGTGGGATAAATGTAGACGAATGGACTGATACTGCTGCCGTTTGCTCTTGAGTATAATAATCCGCACTGGCATGTAGGTTGTGTTCTTGTTCTGACATAGAAACCTCGTCTCATCATTTATTTATATCTTAAATAAGCAATTTCAATGCCACTTATATAAAACGATTATTTTTTTCATCAGGATTAAGATCATTCAATAAATCGACAGTTGTTTCAGTCGTAAATACGTAATCTCAAGATCATGGGCTTGCTAAATAGTGCTAGTTTTTTTATTGTGTCTGCTTTAGACCATTAAATTACGTATTTCGCTTATGTCATCCGTACAAGAAAAAGAAACTTCCAATAGCCTTTATCGCCAATGGCAGATATTGTCTCGTCTTTCTACAGGGAAATGGATGGGGACACGTGAATTACAAGAAACATTACAACGTGAAGGAATCGAAATTAGCCTTCGAACCATTCAGCGGGATTTAAATCAGATTGCTCAACGCTTTCCCATTGAAAGCAATAGGACTGTACCGCAAGGTTGGCGTTGGCGTTCAGATGCACCCATCCAAAGCTTGCCACATATGACCAGCTCTCAAGCTGTCACCTTTATGATGGTAGAAGAGCATTTAAGACACTTACTTCCGCCAAGTTTACTTGAAGAAATGACACCTTGGTTTGATCTGGCAAAACGTAGTTTGTCTACACAAAACAATGTCAGACAATGGATCAATCGAGTTCGTATTGTTCCTGCTTCGCAACCATTAATCCCTCCGATGGTTGATAAACAAGCTCAACAAGCAATTTATGAAGGCTTACTACAAGATAAAAAAATTGAATGTATATATCGAGCACGGACCAATTCAGGCGAAGATAAATCCTATATTTTAAATCCTTTAGCTTTGGTTCAAAAAGGTGCAGTAATTTATTTAATCTGTACCAGAAATGATAAAACTGAAGTACAAACTTTTGCCCTGCACCGTTTTAAAGCAGCAACTGTACTTGATAACCGTGCTCTACATCCCGTAAATTTTGATATTGATAATTATATCGAATCAGGCGCGTTGGGCTTCCGTGTAGATTACAGCAAACCGACCGAACAAATTCAGCTCAAACTAACGATGACTGAAAGTACAGCAAAAAGCTTTTATGAAAGTCAGTTAAGTAAAGACCAAAAGATTACGCCGTTAGAAGAAAATATTGTTGAGGTTAGTGCAACAGTCGCTTTTACCTCTCAACTGGTTTGGTGGTTACGTAGCTTTGGTAAAAAGTTGCTCAATATTGAGCCAAGCGTTGTATATAATGCTGTGAAAGAGATAGAAGATTAATAAGGCAAAAGATTTAACGTAATTGGCTATCCTTACTTCCCCGCCGATTAAATAGTTCCAGTGCCTTACTCTTTTCCTCAAGTTGTTGCTGGCAACGAATACAATATTTCACGCCTTTCATCGCTTCACGTCGGGCTTGAGGAATGGGCTCGCCACATTCTTCACAATATAATGCGGCTTCTCCATCTTCATTATGAGAAAGACCTTGTCTTGCTTTTGCAATCGCATCATAAATTGTTGCATCAATCTGCTCCTGCTCTGCACCGTCACGTGCCCAACCACCTGCCATTGCTGATCTCGTTTCATTTTTATATCTTGTCAATTTAAAATTCTAATACCATTTTATTTAGCTCACAATACGATTATTTATACCGATCACAACTGATGTGCTATCCACTTCAAAGCACAGCAGTTTTTATTTTTAGAAAAAAATAAGGGAATCAATAGATTCCCTTAGATTTCTTATTCGTTTTTTATTTAACATTTAGGATTATTCTTATTGTATTAAAATGTTCAAACCAATTCCTTTCCCCGCCTGATCAAAATTGGCTTGTACCTTTTTAATCGCCTTGATATAACCTAACATTGGCATGCCAGTTCATATCCATTATAGCGAATTGTTTTTTTCGTCATGGTTAAAACCCTCTTCGTTTGAATGTAGAGTGAATATAACGGGGATTTTCCATTCTGTGAAATAACAATGACTGAAATAAAAAGCTGATTTTTTGCTAGAGATTTTTGATATATAAATCCATAAAAATAAAAAAGCCCCTTTTAAAAAGAGGCTTTTGACGTTATCTATTCAGTTTAAGCTGAAAATGGATGACGTAAAATAATGGTTTCTGCACGATCTGGACCTGTAGAAACAATATCAATTGGGCATTCAATTAACTGCTCAAGACGTTTTACATAAGCTAACGCATTTGCAGGAAGTTGATCAATTTGAGTTAAGCCTACTGTAGACTCACTCCAACCTGGCATTGTTTCATAAATTGGTTTTAAGCTTTCAAATGAAATTGCATCAGAAGAACCTGCACAGCCTGAATCCACATCTTCATAGCCTACACAGATCTTGATTTCTTCTAAACCATCTAATACATCTAGCTTAGTCAAGCAAATACCAGACAATGAGTTCACTTCAACTGAACGACGTAGGATTTCAGCATCGAACCAGCCACAACGACGTTGACGACCTGTAGATGCACCAAATTCGTGACCCACAGTACCTAAATGACGACCAATCGCATCACCTGTATCTGTAGCAGCATCGTAATGCAACTCAGTTGGGAATGGACCAGCGCCTACACGTGTTGTATATGCTTTAGTAATACCTAATACATAATCTAAATGTAATGGACCCATACCAGAACCAGAACTTACGCCACCAGCGGTTGTATTCGAACTTGTTACAAACGGATAAGTACCATGATCGATGTCAAGTAACGAACCTTGAGCACCTTCAAACATAATTGACTTACCTTCTTTGCGGTAATCATGTAACACTTTGGTCACGTCAATCACTAATGGTGCAAGCACTTCACGCCATTGATTACAAAGCTCAAGTACATCTTCAAACTTCACTTCATCAACACCATAGAATTGAGAAAGTTGGAAGTTATGAAGCTCTAGCATTTCCTTAAGTTTTTCTTCAAGTAATGCGCCACCACGAATCAAATCAGCTACACGTACAGCACGACGTGCAACTTTATCTTCATAAGCTGGACCAATGCCACGACCTGTTGTACCAATTTTGGCATTACCACGTTTTTTCTCACGTGCTTGGTCTAGTGCAATATGGTTAGGCAAAATCAAAGGACAGTTTGGTGAAATACGTAAACGCTCTTTAACAGGTACGCCTTCCGCTTCCAAAATTGCCATTTCTTTGATTAATGCTTCAGGAGAAAGAACAACACCATTCCCGATTAAGCACAATACGTTTTCACGTAAAATACCTGATGGAATGAGGTGTAATACAGTCTTCTTACCACCGACAACAAGTGTGTGACCTGCATTGTGTCCACCTTGATAGCGTACGACCGCAGCCGCCTGATCTGTGAGCAGGTCGACGATCTTACCTTTACCCTCGTCGCCCCATTGGGTACCCAGTACCACAACATTTTTGCCCATAATAGCCTCATTACATCATGCTGTTAAAATTGGAAGCTAAGCTTTTTAAACTTAGCAATTAAATTTTTTCAATTACCCATTGCCCATTTTGCAACACCATTTGATGCGTCGCATAAGGTACAGAGCTTAAATCATCATTACCTAACAATTGCACTACACTTAAACCTTGAGTACGTGCATCAGCAATTGCTTTCAATAAATTTTGATCATTTCCACGAGGAGCTACTATCGTTTCAATTTCAGTAAACTGAGTAGATCCTAATGCATATAAATCACAGCTAAAACCAGTCGCAGGACGAGCACGACCAAAGTGTTCACCAATACCATCATAACGCCCGCCTTGCGCAAGTGGCGCAGCACGATTTGGCGCATAAATGGCATACATCAAACCCGTATGATAGTGATAACTACGCAGTTCAATGACATCTATGCCAATATCAAGGCTAGACCAGCGAGATCTTATTTCTGCAAAAGTTGTTCTCAATGCATCAAACGCATTTTTAAAATCAACATCATTTAAAACATCTGGACTTAAATGTGCTTGCAAAGCTTCTAGATCGCTCGCATAACGACCTAGAGCATAAAAATCAGTACCCATTGGCAAGTCTTGAGTAAATTCTTCTAATTCTGGTAAAGCCTTACGCTGATATAAATCAGACAGCTGATTTTCAGTATTTTTATTTAAACCAGCGCGCTTAACCAGACTACGGAATAAACCAACATGACCTAAGTCTAAGTGAACACCTTGTAAACTATCTGTTTTTTCCAACAAACCAAGCATAACATCAATCATTTCGACATCAGCTTCGATGCTGTCATGACCATATAGCTCCGCACCCAACTGGAGTGGAGCACGTGTTGCATTGAAGTTTTGCGGTTTTGTATGAAGGACTGTACCTGCATAGCAATAACGAGCTACACCTTCAATTGGTCGAACATGCGCATCAATACGTGCAACTTGCGGTGTCATATCCGCTCGCACACCAAGCAAACGACCAGAAAGTTGATCAATAACTTTAAATGTAACCAAATCTAAATCTTGATTTGATTCTGAAAGTGAAGATAACGATTCGATGTATTCAATAAATGGTGTATATACCAATTGATAACCGCGAACTGCAAGAAAATCTAATGCTTGTCTACGCAAAGCTTCAACAACTTGCGCTTGTTCGGGCAATACATCTGCTACCCCGTCAGGGAGCAACCATGTCTCTGAAATGGTCATGTTCAAACCTAAAATCTGTTCAATGTGGAGGCATCCACACAAAAAGCAACCACATAAAAAAATCGGGTGAATGCCCGATTCAGCGTAGTGTAACATGAAGATTTATATGATGCACCTGAGAATTTTAGTAAATCCCGCATAAAAATAGGCAACCAAAATGGTTGCCTAAAATCAATTCCAAGTTTTTTAGATTTGATTATGCTGGGCTATACTCGTACTTCACATCATAGGTAACATTAAAACCGTTTGCATTTACTGTCGCATTGATATTACCTACCGTACCATTAAAGCTACAGCTATTAATCTTAAACTGACCATTTGGTAATTGTGCTGTGACATCATTAGAACCACAGAATTCATTTTGATTAGCTGGTTTTGGAACATTCTTCACTGTTACTGTTGCACCTTGCCCCATCACAGAAGTTGTAACATTCAAATTATAATTTCCTGAAGGAATATTTGGATTATTTCCTAGATCAACAACGACATTTAGACCTGTTGTATCAACACTATAATTCCATGCAAAGTTTTGCCCATTGACGACATACTGCACATTACAAGTATATGTGCTACCAATACCCGTACATTTACTATTCAAACCATTAATCTTAACTTGATCCAGAACCTTGTCCAGACCAGTAGAATCTGCATTAAACGCAGTTTTAAAAATGTTTGGATAACCTTTACTCGTATCTATATTTGCATCAAATACGGTCTTTAAGTTCGCAACAACTTCTTTTGCGGCTTTATCAATAGCAGCATTTATTTCATCACTAGTACTGTCTTTAGCCAGTTTTGCCCAATTAGTATAAATTTCTGCCAATGAGTTGTAATCACGTTTTTCATCCGCTTTGTTGGCAGCCAAAATTGCCTGTGTGGTTAATTGGGTTACATTGACATTACCAGCAGCCGAAGCATAAGAATATAGGGTAACTTGGGATTCACCAGTACCTTTAATTGCCTTTAATAAATAAGGTGCTCCCTTTTCAACATCGATACTGAATTTACCATCTGCCCCCGCAACAACTGATTTAGTTGTGCCATTTTTATTGACCACTTCAATATTCGCACCAGCCAGAGCAGCTCCAGTTGCAACAGTCCCTGTCAATTTTTCAGTCGTTGTTTGCTGTTGCCCACCATTATTGTTATTTGAACTATTATCATCATTACAACCTGTGACCATTACAATCGCACTAAATAAGGCTGAGCAGATTGCTGTACGTTTTAAAACTATTTTTTTCATTATCAATTATCCTTATGTGTTTAGTGATCAATGCTTTGTGAAGCACGATTTATAATAAGCAACAGCCAAAACACACTTCAAGTTAGTTTTCAGTCAAAATAATAATTAAAAAATATTTAACCATCCAACAAAAATTAATCATTGTTTTGCATAAATTTTACAATTCTATATAGAGTCTTTTCTTGTTTTAAATTTGTATCAAAATATTTAACAAAAACAAATGCTTATTAATTTTATTTTGTCAACCCCCTGTTCAAGGGGGACAACTTTAGGGCATATTTTTCCCATTTTTAACAACCACTTCCAAAACATTGACCAACTCAACATTTTGCTTTTCCAACGCCGCAATGTTTGCAACAGTCCGATCCAGCACTTCCTGCTGAACGTGCATTTTCTTTGCCAGGTCCTGCATAATTTCCAGACTCTTTTTAAGGTGGGATTCCAGATGCAGAACTTTTTCTCCCAGATACAATACTTGCGGATCAACAGCAGGTTGCTGTTTATTTTTAAACTGAAACCAAAATAAGAAACCAACCGCAATCAATAACAGACCGATAAAACCCCAAATCAACATCAATGTCATTCCGTTCTCCAAATCCTTTGTTTTTTATTTAATGTTATGAATCAAATGATTCACATAAATCAAGTAGGCGGTTCGCATAACCCCATTCGTTATCATACCATGCAAACACTTTAGCTTGATGACCCACCACCATGGTTTGAGTTAAATCGACGATTAAAGAATAGGGCGAATGATTAAAATCACTTGAAACCAAATCTTCATCTGTCACTTGCATGATTTGCGCATAATCATATTGAGCTGCTTTACTCAAAACCTCATTGACTTTGTGTACTGTAATTGATGAATGCGAAACAAAAGTTAAATCAATTGCTGCGACATTAATGGTCGGTACACGAATCGAATAACCATCAATTCGACCTTCCATTTTTGGCATGACTTGTTTTAATGCCCCTAATGCACTCGATGTGGTTGGAATAATATTTTGTCCTGAAGCTCGCGCACGACGTAAATCTCGATGTGCGTGGTCTAATACCGATTGATCTGCTGTGACTGCATGGATTTCTGTCATTAAAGCGGTATCAATGCCAAAGGCATCATCAATAATTTTAACCAACGGAACCAAAGCCTGAGTGGTGCAAGATACACTCGAAATAATTTGATCAGTTATTTTCACATCATGGTGATTGACACCATAGACAATTGCAGCATCGACCGAATCAAAAGGTGCAGCGCCAATAATCACGCGCTTTGCCCCTGCTTCGACATGCCGAGTTGCATCAACACGTGAACGGAATAGACCTGTACATTCCAATACCACATCTATTTTTAAATCTGCCCAAGGTAATAATTCTGGCTGAGCCTGCTTAAAAACCTGTAGCTTTAACTGACGTTGATGGGACTGAATATTTAAAAATATCTGTTCATTTTCAATCTGAATTTCAACTTGACCTGCAAAACGTCCATGCGTGGTATCGTATTTAAACAGATGTACCAAAGTCTGCACATCAGCAATGTCGTTGATAGCAACGATATCAAATTGAAATTGTTTTGGACTCTCAAACCACGCACGTAATACATTTCGACCAATTCGACCAAATCCATTGATAGCGATACGTTGCATGCGGAGCCCTTTCATCAAAACATCATCTTTTCTATGCTATATGGTAAAACATGAACAGCGCTATTGAATATAGATTTTTAGCTTAAACACAGTTTTATATGATATTGCTTGTAAAATCGTTGGTTGGGATCATATTTTCCGTTATAATTTAGCACTTTTAAAAATTATGGACGCTTGGTTGTGAGTACTCGTTTTATGACATCCGCTGAAATCCGTGAAGCATTTTTGCGTTACTTTGAATCGCAAGGGCATACACGTGTTGCTTCGAGTTCTCTCGTTCCTGCCAACGACCCAACTTTACTGTTTACCAATGCTGGTATGAACCAGTTTAAAGATTGTTTCTTAGGTTTAGAAAAGCGTGATTATGTTCGTGCTGTTTCATCTCAAAAATGTGTACGTGCAGGCGGCAAACACAATGACCTCGACAATGTAGGTTATACCGCACGTCATCACACTTTCTTTGAAATGTTAGGTAACTTTTCTTTCGGTGATTATTTTAAAGAAAATGCACTGAAATTTGCTTGGGAATTTTTAACCAGCGAACAATGGTTAGGCTTACCGAAAGATCGTTTATATGTCACGGTTTATCATACCGATGATGAAGCATTTGATATCTGGAACAAAGAAATCGGAATCGATGCTGAACGTATCATTCGTATTGGCGATAACAAAGGCGGAAAATACGCATCTGATAATTTCTGGGCAATGGGTGATACAGGTCCTTGTGGTCCGTGTTCTGAAATTTTCTATGATCATGGTGATCATATCTGGGGTGGCTTACCAGGCTCACCTGAAGAAGATGGCGACCGTTTCATCGAAATCTGGAACAACGTTTTCATGCAGTTTAACCGTACTGCGGATGGTGTCATGCACCCTCTTCCAGCACCATCTGTAGATACAGGTATGGGCTTGGAGCGTATTTCTGCGGTTCTACAACATGTCAATTCAAACTATGAAATTGACCTGTTCCAACACTTATTAAAAGCAGCCGCTGAAGTCATTGGTTTGGATACCACTGCAATTGAAGCTGAAGCAAAAGCTCAAAATAAACCAGTTGAATACCCAGCTTCTTTAAAAGTGATTGCAGATCATGCACGTTCATGCTCATTCTTGATTGCTGACGGTGTTAATCCTTCAAATGAAGGTCGTGGTTATGTGTTACGTCGTATCATTCGTCGTGCAGTGCGTCATGGTAACAAGCTCGGTGCGACGGGTTCATTCTTCTACAAGATGTTGCAACCGCTAATTGAAGTCATGGGTGAAGCATACCCTGAACTTGCAGCACAACAGGCACGCATTGAAGCGCAACTGCTGAAAGAAGAAGAGCAATTTGCGAAAACACTTGAACAAGGCTTGAAATTACTTGAAGGTGAATTGGCTCAGCTAAAAGGCAATGTGATTGCTGGTGAAACTGTATTTAAACTTTACGATACTTACGGTTTCCCGACTGACTTAACTGCTGATATCGCGCGTGAACGTGATCTTACAATTGACGAAGCTGGCTTCGAAGTTGAAATGGCTGCACAACGTCAACGTGCACGTGATGCTGGTAAGTTTGCAGTTGATTATAACAACATTGTAAAAGTTGAAGGCGAAACTCAATTTGACGGTTATGATGCAACTCAAGGTCAAGGTCAAATTGTTGCGATCTATAAAGATGGTGTTCAAGTTGATGAAATCAACGAAGGCGATGAAGCACTGATCGTATTGAACCAAACCCCTTTCTATGCAGAAAGTGGTGGTCAGATTGGTGACACTGGTATTTTCAAAAACGATACCGGTATCTTTGAAGTTCAAGATACCAAAAAATCTGGTGGTGCTTTTGTACACCAAGGTATCGTGACAATGGGTAGCCTCAAAGCAACTCAAAATGTTGAAGCAACGGTTAAAGCAGATATTCGTGCAGCAACAGCACGCAACCACTCTGCAACTCACCTTCTACATGCCGCTTTACGTCAAATTCTGGGTGAACATGTTCAACAGAAAGGTTCTTTGGTTGCAAGTGATATTTTGCGTTTCGACTTTGCTAATGACCAACCTGTTTCATTTGAACAATTGCAACAGATTGAGCGTTTGGTCAATGCTGAAGTGATTGCCAATACGACAGTAAGCACTGAATTACTTGATATTGAATCAGCGAAAGCCAAAGGCGCAATGATGCTTTTTGGTGAAAAGTATGGCGAAGAAGTTCGCGTACTTTCCATGGGTTCTATTATTGAAGAGAAAAACTTCTCGATCGAACTGTGTGGTGGTATTCATGTTAAGCGCACAGGTGATATTGGTTTATTCAAGATCACTTCCGAAGGTGGTGTTGCTGCGGGTGTTCGCCGTATTGAAGCCGTAACGGGTACCAAAGCACTTGAAGTTGTTCAAAAAGCTGAAGCTGATATTCAGACGATCAATGCTTTATTGAAAGCGCAAAAAGATCAAACTGTAGAAAAAGTTGAATCAATTGTTGAAACAGCATCAAGTCTGCAAAAGCAAATTGAACAATTGAATCAAAAATTAGCCAGCTTCCAAGCAGCTGATTTATTAGATCAAGTGAAAGAAATTGCTGGTCGTCAAACACTTATCACATCAGTAAAAGGTTTAGATGCCAAATCATTACGCAATCTTCATGACAGCGTAAAATCAAAATTGGAAGATGCAGTCATTATTTTAGCTGGTGTTGACGGTGATAAAGTGAGTTTAATCGCCTCTGTCGCTAAACAATACGCTGCAACTCTAAAAGCAGGTGACATCATCAAACATTTAGCTCAAGAGCTGGGTGGCAAAGGTGGTGGTAAACCTGACTTAGCACAAGGTGGCGCGCCACTTAACGAGAAGTTTGATCAAGTAATCGCAGCATTGCCTGCTTGGCTTGAGCAATAATAACAACTTCACTTTTGTGTAACTGACCCTGATGCCTCTCAGGGTCATGGCTTATATGGAACAACTATGGCATTAATCGTTCAAAAATATGGCGGTACCTCTATAGGTACTCCTGAGCGCATTTTAAATGTTG
Source organism: Acinetobacter sp. ANC5681 (assembly GCF_023488045.1). Taxonomy (NCBI): domain Bacteria; kingdom Pseudomonadati; phylum Pseudomonadota; class Gammaproteobacteria; order Moraxellales; family Moraxellaceae; genus Acinetobacter; species Acinetobacter sp. ANC5681. The sequence continues at coordinate 148,442 of NZ_JAMFKZ010000001.1, read as the reverse complement.
CTCATCGTGTCAAGCGTTGGCATGATCACGGTCACAAAGTGGTCGTGGTTGTATCGGCAATGAGTGGTGAAACTAACCGCTTACTTGCGCTTGCTAAAGCCATTACTAGCACCCCTAACCCACGTGAACTTGATCAAATGGTGTCTACGGGTGAGCAAGTAACGATTTCCATGTTAGCTATGGCACTGAATTCTATTGGTGTAGAAGCTAAATCATACACTGGACGTCAAGTTGGTATTAAAACTGACAGCGCGTTTACCAAAGCGCGTATCGAATCTATTGATACCGATGTCATGACAGCTGATTTAGATGCTGGTCGTGTGATTGTTGTCGCAGGTTTCCAAGGCTTTGATGCTGAAGGAAATATTACAACATTAGGTCGTGGCGGCTCAGATACCTCTGGTGTAGCACTTGCAGCTGCATTAAAAGCAGATGAATGCCAAATTTACACAGATGTGGATGGTGTTTATACCACTGATCCTCGTGTTGCACCTAAAGCGAAAAAAGTTGACCGTATCTCTTTTGAAGAAATGCTTGAAATGGCATCTTTAGGTTCAAAAGTTTTACAAATTCGTTCGGTTGAATTCGCAGGCAAATATCAAGTTCCATTACGTGTATTATCAAGCTTTGATAATGACAATGACGGCGCATTTGATGAAGATTTCAAACAAAACGTAGGCACATTAATCACGACTGAGGCAGAAGACGACATGGAACAACCAATTATTGCAGGTATTGCATTTAACCGTGACGAAGCAAAATTAACGATTTTGGGTGTTCCAGATGAACCAGGCATTGCCTCTAAAATCTTATCCCCGATTAGTGATGCTAACATTGAAGTGGATATGATTATCCAAAATGTTGAAGAAGATGGTACTACTGATTTTACCTTTACTGTAAATCGCAATGATCTTGCTAAAGCTAAAGCAATCTTGGACCAAACAGCAAGCAGCATTGAAGGCTGTGAAGTTGTCACTCGCGATGACATCGTAAAAGTGTCTATTGTTGGTGTAGGTATGCGCTCACATGCTGGTGTAGCAAGCAAAATGTTTACAGCTCTTGCGGATGAAAGCATTAATATCCTCATGATTTCTACTTCAGAAATTAAGATTTCTGTCATCATTGAAGAAAACTACTTAGAGCTTGCTGTACGTTGCCTACATACTGCTTTTGGTTTAGACCGTGAACATGGCGAAAGCAGTGCACGTGCTTAATTCATAGCACAATAAACATATTTACTTTCAAGTAAATGGTAAAAAATACAGAGCCACTATAGTTTTTATTCCAGTGGCTCTGTTATATTAAGTTGTGAGGTTTTTCAGAAAAACTCGGCAGAACTTACGAAAAAAAGCTGTTTTTTACATATTTCTGTTAAAATTTTCTGTATATTAAGGCTGTGCTTTCAAATAATGAATTCCCTGTCGCAAGTTTAAGCGTTTAGCAAGGAGATAAACATGCTGATTCTGACCCGTCGTGTCGGAGAAACATTAATGATTGGGGATCAAGTCAGTGTTACTGTGCTTGGCGTAAAAGGTAATCAGGTGCGTATTGGTGTAAATGCTCCAAAAGAAGTTTCCGTGCATCGTGAGGAAATTTACCAACGTATCCAACATGAACGTGCTATGCATGAGCATTTACAACATCTTGATCAAGATTATCAACTTTCTTTTGAAGAAGATAATAACGATTTTACTCGACATAATAACTTCAATCGTTAATGTACAGAATTCTTCTCTAACAATTAAAGCGACTAATTATTAGTCGCTTTAATTGTTTATGGATACTCATATATATTTATAAACCCAGTGCTTTTTTTACTGGCGCATAACTACGACGATGTTGATCAATCACGCCATACGCTGCAATTGCTTCAAAATGCGCTTTGGTTGGATAGCCTTTATGTTTTGCAAAACCGTAATTAGGATACTGCTGATCTAGTTCATGCATTTGACGGTCACGTGTTACTTTAGCCAAGATACTTGCTGCGCTAATCTCCGCATGACTTGCATCCCCACCAACAATCGCCTCACACAATATTTCAATTCCTTTCGGAATTTGGTTGCCATCAACAATCACTTTTTCAGGCTGAATGTTTAAGGTATCTACAGCACGACGCATGGCTAAAAAAGTTGCCTGTAAAATATTAATTTCGTCAATTTCTGAGTGGGAAGCTTCTGCAATTGACCAAGCTAAGGCTTTCTCTTGAATTTCTAAGAAAAGTTTTTCACGTTTCTTTTCAGTTAATTTTTTAGAATCATTTAAACCATCAATCGGATTATTGGGATCTAAAATTACCGCAGCAGCAACAACTGAACCGACCAAAGGCCCACGCCCTGCCTCATCTACACCAGCAACAAACATGATATTACTCACAAAGATTAGCTGCTTCAGAGCAACTAATTACAACTTATTTAAACTGTTCTATTTTATCACTTCTGATAAGCAAGCGTTCATCGTTTTTGCGACAGCAACGCCTGTTAATGCTGTTCTAGCTTTTGAATCAACTGCCGCTAAAGCAAGCTCTAATGGAGATAATACAGTAGGTGCATTTTTACCAACACATTTACAAATTTGCTTTTTCTTGTGTTGTTTTTGGTTCTTGGTCATTAATTTACTTGTAACTTTCTAAGCCGCGAAATCATCGATATCATGAGTACACTTGGTTTGTGCTGCACATTGTATTGCTGACGTACCCATTTTCAGTTTAGTTAGTTCAGCACTTTGTGCGTCAACATCTGCAAATAAGGTAAAGAAAGAGAAAAGAATAAAAAAATTGTTCTTATTCATACAAAACCTATTCTAAATGTAGGTATTTTTATAATTTAATCATATAAGTCTATTAACACGATCTTCAATTACGAGACCATATCAATTTCATCTAAAAAAGCAGAACCAAGTCAAACTTAGCTCTGCTTAGCGCATTTCATCAGAATTATTTCTTCAACACTTCTGCGACACAGGCATTTACTGTTTTAGAAACAACTTGATTCACAATCGTTGCACGCGCTGTAGGATCAATCGCAGCTGTGGCCAATTCAACAGTCGTTACACTATTTGGTGCTTTTTCACTAACACATCCACATACATTCGTTTGAATGTTTTCACGTTGCTCAGATGTCATTAAACGTGTCGCTGTTTTCCATGCTGGTAATGTATTGATCTCATTAATACATTTTGCATTCACAGCAATTTTTAATGCAGCCATACCTAGCTGCTGAGATGTTGTTGCAGTGGAATTATTAGTATTTGTCGCAACACACCCATTTAAAGCAAATAACATAGGTACGATAAAGAATAATTTTTTCACGAACTCAAACCTGTATCCAAAATTTTAGCACGCGTATTGTGCCTAAAGGATGACTTGAAAGAAATGACTGTGTAGATTCTTTACATAATATAACAATCAAGTTGCATTTTACTTACTGCTCTACACGTACAACGCTCTGTTACATATACACTGTATATGAAGAAAAATGAGCTATTTAAAATCGTAAAACTCATATTCACCGCTAGGATGTTGCAATGTCAACCTCAGCACAATATTACACTCGCACAGCGCAAATTTTACACTGGCTGATGGCGGCTATTTTTATCACAGCTTGGCTGATCGGCTTTTACAGTGGGAATTTTCTCAGCTATGACGTTGATGGAAGCTTCAAAGGCAATGTTATTACACTACATAAAAATATAGCCACCACCATTATCTTTCTGGTTGTGATTCGAATTTTTTGGCGTTACACCCACCCAGTCCCTAAACTACCAAACACCATGTCACCTATGATGAAGACTTTGGCTCATATCGGCCATTTCTTACTGTATTTCATGCTACTTGCGCTACCAATTACCGGCTGTTTATTTAGCTGGAGTGCTGGACATCCAGCTCCTGTTTTATATTTATTTGAAATTCCTCGCCTAGTTCAAGATAATCCTGACCTGCTTGAAATAGTGAAACCATTACACATTTATCTTTCTTGGTTTGCAGGTTTACTTATTGTCGGTCATGCTTTAGCAGCAATAAAACATCACATCATTGATAAAGATAATGTCTTATTGAGTATGTTGCGCCAACCTAAATAAATCCTGACACATAAAAAAACCGCTTAACGCGGTTTTTTTACATTTAAATCTTTTTTACTTCTGCAATCCATTTCTGTTTCTCATCATCAGAAATAAAGGATGCCTCAAAAGAGTTAATTGCAAGTTGCTTAAGCTCATCATTCGATAAATCTAAAGCCTGCTGAATTGCTACAAAGTTATCATTCATATAACCACCGAAATATGAAGGATCATCCGAGTTTACAGTAACATGCACACCTTTTTGTAATAAACGGCGGATGTTATGCTCGGCCATGTCATTGACAACACAAAGCTTTAAATTACTTAAAGGGCAAACTGTTAATGGCATTTTTTCTGCGATTAAACGTACCATTAACTGCTCATCTTCTTCTGAGCGAACACCATGATCAATACGGTTTACTTTGAGTAAATCCAAAGCTTCCCAGATATATTCTGGTGGGCCTTCTTCACCTGCATGTGCCACAATCAAGAAACCTACTTCACGTGCTTTAGCAAAAACACGTTCAAATTTCGAAGGAGGATGCCCTACTTCGCTTGAATCTAAACCAATTGCAATAATGTCATCTTTAAATGGCAAGGCTTGCGCAAGTGTTTCAAATGCTTTTTCTTCACTTAAATGACGCAAGAAGCACATGATCAATTGGGAACTAATTCCTAATTTTTCTTGAGCATCTTTACAAGCACGCTTTAAACCTGCAAGTACCGTTGCAAATTCAACCCCACGCTCAGTATGTGTTTGTGGGTCGAAGAACATCTCTGTATGCACGACACGATCTTCAGCACATTTCTCGAAATATGCCCAAGCTAGATCATAAAAATCTTGTTCATGCACCAGCACGTTCGCACCAGCATAATAGATATCAAGAAATGATTGAAGATTATGGAAGTTGTAGGCTTGCTTTACTTCCTCAACTGATTGATACGGAATCTGAATCTGATTACGCTGTGCAATTGCAAACATCAGTTCTGGTTCAAAAGTCCCTTCAATATGCACATGCAATTCGGCTTTGGGTAAAGCACGAATCAGCTCGATTTGATTCATATTAACTCCACGTTTAAATAAAAAAGGGTGTTGCCTATTCGGTACACCCTCTAAAGGTTTTATCAATAACTTTTAAATGGCTTAACCACCAAATGCAATAAATTTAAATACCCACAGTGCAGCAATAATCCAAACCATATAAGGAACTGTTTTTGCTTTGCCTGTAAATAATTTGACTAATGCATAACTAATAAAGCCCATTGCAATACCATCCGCAATTGAATACGTAAATGGCATAAATACAATCGTTAAAAATGCAGGTACTGCTTCTGTAATATCATCCCAATCAATATGTGTGATTCCTTGAATCATCAACACACCGATAAATAATAATGCAGGAGCTGTTGCAAAACTTGGAACAGATTGAGCTAATGGTGCCAAGAATAAGCAGCCAATAAATAAGAATGCAACGACAACGGCAGTCAAACCTGTACGACCACCCGCAGCAACGCCAGATGCAGATTCGATATAAGGTGTGGTTGAAGATGTACCTAATGCTGCGCCTGCAACAATTGCTGTTGAATCAGCAAACAACGCTTTCTTCAAACGAGGTAACTTACCATCTTGTAGTAAACCTGCACGGTGCGATACACCAACTAAAGTCCCTGTACTATCAAATAAATCGACAATAAAGAAGACAAAAATCACACCAACCATACTTGCAGTAAATAAACCTTCAAAGTCCATTTGCATAAAAGTGGGTGCAATCGATGGAATTTGTCCAACAACACCTTTAAATTCATTTAAGCCTAAAGCTGTCGCTATTCCAGTCACAGCAAGAATACTAATGATGATCGCACCACGAACTTTTAACTGGTGTAAAACCACAATCATTAAAAAGCCAAATAAAGCCAGTAAAACCGTAGGTTGTTTGATATTTCCCAGACCAACTAAAGTCGCTGGATTGTCTACAATGATGCCTGCATTTTTAAGCGCAATGAGGGCAAGAAATAAACCAATACCCCCGCCAATCGCAAATTTAAGCGATATAGGAATGGCATTGACAATCGCTTCACGAATTTTAAAAAAGCTGATTGCCAAAAAGATTAAACCTGATACAAAAACGGCCGCAAGCGCAGTCTGCCAAGGTACACCCATGCCTAAACAGACCGAATAGGTAAAATAGGCATTTAGGCCCATCCCCGGTGCAAGTGCGATTGGATAATTGGCAACAATCCCCATTACCAAGCAACCAATAGCAGCAGCTAAACAGGTTGCAACAAACACGGCACCATGATCCATTCCAGTTTCGGAAAGAATAAGTGGGTTTACAATAATGATGTAACACATCGTCAAAAATGTAGTTACACCCGCTAGAACTTCTGTTCTGAAGTTGGTTTTGTTCTCACTTAATTTAAATAAGCGTTCTAAAACACCAACCGAAGCATTAGGCGTTGTCATAACATAGCACCTGTTAAAATCTGAGATCTTAGGAATTGAAATCTATACACTTGCATTTCAATCTTTTTTGAATTTGCGAAATGGCATACCCAACGACAAAGCAATCTCTATGCCAGCCGAATGCTTGTGACACCAACAAGATGTATAAATCTGACCCGCTATCAAAATGTAAAAAGCTGCATAACAAGATGCAGCTTTTTATTCAATGGTAAATATTTTAACAGATTTTAAGCAAAACTTGATGGCTTCAAATCAAAAAAAGCCTAGTTATCATACATTCTAGAAAGACACATACACTGAATTGCAATAATTATTGATTAATATCAATGACTATTGATCGTTCTTATACGATGACAAATGTGTATGCTTGGTATAATTAGGATTATTCTGGATCATATGCAAACTGTGTTCCGCATCATTTACAATTTTCGTAAGCTCTTGGCGTCTTTTATCTTGGGCATCTACATATGCAGCGTAACCTAAAACAACAATCGAACAAACAACAAGCAATGGAAGGAATTTCTTCATTATTATTATCTCTATTGTATGCTTTTCTTGAATATTAACAATAATAAACAAAAAAGAGAATTAATTAACATTAAATAATCAAAAATTAGAAATAATTCACAATTATATGATTATTTATGAATTGATTTTGTATATTTTTCATCCAAATAAATCTTAAATTATTTATATTCTTGATGCAATTGCATTTTATATAATCCAATTAGATAGCTTAAAATTTAAGCATTTTTTATAACATTTGTTAAAATTAAAGATGGATTACTATCAAAAATCAAATAAAAAAGCATCTCTAGTTTAACTAAAGACGCTTTTACTCATATGCGATCTAAACAAGTTTAAAACTGATAATTCAATCGAACTAGAACATTACGTGGTGTTCCAGGCATTGACTCTGAGCGCCAATAGTCTTTATTGGTTAGGTTATTTACAGCAAGCGTAACGTTCCAAGGATCAGCGCTATAACCAATTGCAGCATCTAAACGCGTGAATCCTTGAAAATCGATAGGCGTATTATCTAAATTGCCATTGGAATATATCTTCGCATCACCAACATAAGTTGCGCCAATTTCACCATAGATCTTCTCGACTGGTAAATAGCGTATAAATAAGTTTCCAGTATGGCGTGGAGTATTATTGAGTACTTTACCAACATTGGCCGCTTTATTGTCTTTAGAAATCTCTGTATCCATATAGCTATAGCCTCCCCGTACAAACAAGTTATCTAAAGCACGTCCAATAAAGCTAAACTCTATCCCTTTAGATTGATGCTGGACCCTTCAATATTTCAATACGCTCAATATTGGCAGTACTACGGCGAACTTGACCACTTTCACGGACACCATCACGATAGATATCGCCAGTATCTGCATTAAATCCACGGAAGTTGATGCCATCACCACGCATGTCATAGCTCGTTGATATCCCTGGTGTTCCCTGTAACATCACACTTAAATCATTTGCACCATAGATTTTATATTTCTGAACATCAATCGTATCAATCGTTTGAGGAATATCTTTTTTCTTTAGCCCATTTCGAGTCACGCTGGCTTGTTCATAATCAATATAGCTTTTAATTGGATCAAGCTCGCTCATTGCTTCAATTTTAATCGTTGGCATAACCGCAGTCTGAGTATTGTTCTCGTTGGCAAATAGGTACTGCGCTTGTAAGAGCATTAAGCTTAATGCACTAAATCTAAAAATAGGCTTGTGAGAGAGCGTAACATATCGAGATGTCATAAGAATTCCAAACAAAAAATCAGACAAATATTAAGTAAAACTTAAAATATAAAAAACAATACAATATTAATGAAAATAATTCTTATTTTCACCATATTTTATATAAATTATTTCTCACAGCTTATTAAGCAGTCAATTTTTACGAAATCATGCTCTTTAATAGCGCATAAATAATTAAAAAATATTTTTTAAATCTGAGGCTTATTTAAGCTAAATTCCATTTTTCTACACAATTTTACATTAGGCTACACACAAAATAATTTGATCTTTCTTTTGGGGTACTTGAATGAAATATCCACTCTATTCTGGGAAATTGAGTGTACTTAGCTCGGCATTACTGAGTATCAGCACTTCAGTTTTCGCCGCTGATAGCAACATAACAACACCTACAGAAACAGCAACGCAGGTTTTACCTACCCTATCGTTTAAAGCATCGGCAGAGCCACAGAAACCAAAAGATGATGATATAAGTGCTGTACCTAAAACCATTATCACCCGTGATGAAATGCTACAGTACGGCGATCAATCCGTGATGGATGCATTACGTAGAGCTGCTGGATTTCAACTTCCGACACCTGGACAAGGTCCACGCGGTGGTGGCGGCGCTTCTGGAATGCGTTTCCGTGGTGGAGCTGGTCCAACATTCCTTATCAATGGTGAACCTGTGCAAGGTGGACCACGTGGAGGGATGTCTATTATTGACACGATTACCCCTGAAATGATTGAACGAATTGAAGTCGTGAAGCAGCCAAGTGTTGCTCAAGCGTCTGTTGCATCATCAGCTGTTATCAACATTATTTTGAAAGAACCTCTCGATAGTCGTATCAGTGGCTCGATAAAAGTAGGTTATGGTAAGTATGAGGATTCTGAGAAACAATCAAAGAGCGAACAAAAAATCAGCCTACAAGCAGATGGTCGTGACAACGTATGGTCATATAGCGTTTCTGCAAATCAAATGTGGGTTGATAACACATCCCTAACCAAAACAGAAACATCAGCGGGTACACGTGAACAATCGCGCACGGTCAATCGAAGCATGCAAATGTTTTCACCTCGCTTGCAATACGATCTCGATGATCAACAAAAATTGATTGCCGAATTATTCTATCGCAACATCAAAATGGATGGTTATTCAGCCAATCAAACGCAAGATGATAAAAATGATAGCATTCGTCTAAATACACGTTATGAACGAAAAGACAAAGACTTAAGCGATAAGATTCGGCTATCCGTTGAACGTCAAACCGAAACTCAACTCACCCGTTCACCTCAAAATACCATTTATACCGATGAAACCATTCATGAATATGGCCTCGCTTATGATGGGATGCGTAAATTAGATCCGACTCGTCAAATCAAATTTGGTGTTGATACACGGAGTAGTAATTTAGACAGTAATGTGAGCAATCGTTTAGATGAGCAACGTTATGCTTTATATGCCGAGGGAAGCTGGCGTTTTACAGATCGACAAACCATTACGTTGGGCGCGCGCCAAGAATGGTTAAATCGCTCTGGTCTAGTTGATTATCAGGACCAACATCTTAGCCCTGTACTTGCTTATCGTTTTGATCTAACCGAACAATGGTCGATTCAAACCAACCTGAGCCAAGCATTTAACAGTCCAAAAACTGATCGTCTAATTCCGAATGTCACTGTTTCTACAGATAGCGATGCTGGTTCATTGAATAATCCTGATCGCGGCGGTAATCCTGACTTAAAACCAGAGAAAACAAGCGCTGTAGAATCAACTCTGGCATATGACTCAGCGAATGGTGGTATGAGTTTAACTGCATATCATCGCGAAATTAAAGATTACATCGAAAAGGTGATTGCGCTTGAAGGGTCACGTTATGTTGAACGTCCACAAAACCAAAATCAAGCAACGACCTATGGTGTTGAACTTTCTGGACGTTATGCGCTGAAACAAACGGATGCAGGTCATTCATTTATGCTGAATGGGCAAATATCAACGATTCGTGCAAAAGTTGAAGATGAACAGCATAATGAGCGTTTAGTCAGCGATGTTGCCCCATATAATGCAAGTGCGGGGTTATCTTATAACTTTAAGCCTTGGCAGCTTTCTACCAGTATCAATGTGAGCTATACACCTGAATTTACGCGTGGTTTAGATGGTCAACCTTATGATCGAACCACCAATCAACGTTTTGGATTAGACCTCAGTGCAACCAAGCGTTTCACTGGTGGCTGGGCGGCAAGTTTAAATCTCAACAATCTACTCAGTACAGATTATAAAGAACGACTGACCAATCAATCTGACGGTAGTTTATATCAAGCAAGAACAAATCAAGGTATGGCGAGTTTCCAATTCTCTGTTGAGAAAAAGTTCTAACTTTACTGCCTAGGCTAAATTGATTCATCATTAACAAAAGCCAGTTATGAAAATAGCTGGTTTTTTTAGATTTCAAAATAGATATTAAAAATCTAACTATGAAAATTTTCGATATTGGGAATGCTATGATCTTCATCCTACTTTCATCAGTGCTTAGAGGATAATATGAGAGCCGAACTCAAAGCCAAATCCTACAGGTCTGCGATGAAAAAATTGCAAAAAAAGGCAGTAACGTCGGACTTTCTTTTTATGCTTTCTTTGCCAATAAAAATGATGATCCTGAATGCTTAATGGAAGCTACCCCATTGGTGGATCATTTTGAAAAAGCTGACAAGATCAAAGCACTGGTACTAGCCCAATCTGACAACTGATCGATAGACTTAATACACATCGCGTTGATAACGCTGTTGCTGCTTAAGCAGTTCTACCTGTTCATGCCCTAGAATCTCTTTTAGTGCTTGATCAACACCGCTCGCCATGCCTTGTAAACTACCACAGACATATATCGCTGCGCCTTGTGCAATCCATGCTTGTAATTGAACTGATTGTGTTCTCAGACAATCTTGCACATAGACTTTTTCAGCCTGATCACGTGAAAAAGCATAATCCACATACTCCAGAAAACCATGCTGCTGCCAATAGCGAATCTCTGTTTGGTACAAATGATCAAACTGCTGCTGTCTTTCACCAAAAATCAACCAATTCCGTCTATATCCCCAATGCTCACGTTGGCGTAAATGTGCAACTAGACCTGCGATTCCCGTACCATTGCCAATTAAAATCAGTGGTCGATCATCATGAACTAAGTGAAAACTTGGATTATGACGTATGTTGGCTTGCAGCGATTGGTCTTGCTCCAACCCCACTGTCAACCAACCTGAGCCTAGTCCTAAACCTGATTCAGTCTGTTGCTGTCTCACCACCAATTCAATTAAACCATTTTCAGGTAAGCTTGCAATCGAATACTCACGCTGAGCTAAGGATTCAAATTGTGTAATCCATTCAGCAAATGAAAGTGATGCGCGAGGTGGTAATTTTCTTAAATTTAAGCGGCGCAGTTGAGGTATGAAATCCACTGCATCTTCTTGCTGTTGTGCTACTAAAAAATTCTGAATATCAATCGTATTGTTTTCACATTGAATTTCTAAAATATCGCCTGATGACCAAACCAAATCTTGTTCAGGAATTAATTGGATTTTATAAATTGCTTCCCCAATACTGCCTCTATTCAAGCATTGGCGATGAGCAAACTTTAATTCTACATGCTCTTTTTCAATAGATAGCGCTGAAAATTGAGTGCTGGTTAACTGCTCCAAGCCAAGCAACCATTGTTCTAAATCACGACTATTGAGCTGATCCACACAAACTATTGGAAATAGAGCTTGAGCTTGTTGCTTCAATAACCATTGTTCTAGTGTTTTCCCAAACTGACAAAAATTCGAGTAACGTTGATCACCCAATGCAAGCACTGAAAATAACAAATGCGATAAATCTAAAGATTGGGACAGAATTTTATGGACAAAGGACTGGGCTGCATCAGGTGCATCCCCTTCTCCATAGGTACTCACCACCCATAAAATACGTTGATGTTGCGTTAAATCAGTAATACTCAGTTCTTGAATATTTCGAATTGCAGTGCGATGATCAATTAAACGCAATTGTTCAGCGGTGTGATTTGCCCAAGATTCAGCATGCCCCGATTGACTTGCATACACCACTAAATAAGCAGGATGATCTTGATTCGTTTTTTGCTTCGCATGACCTTGTTGCCATAATAACCAAACAATTATAAAAAGATGTAGACTCAATAATATTGCCAATATCACAATAATCGTCAGTACAGCTTGAGTCATCCTTTCACCCTTAAATGGCAGACCAAATGAGCAAAATAATTGCCGATAAACTACATGCCGTTAAAAGCAGATGTGTCACTAAACGGGTTTTAATGGTCAGGAACAGAATATAACCTGCCAAAGATAATAAAATAATGATGATCGCACTAATATCAATTAACCAATGCCAAGCTGTTCCAACGTTTTTGCCACGATGCAAATCATTCAATAATGAAACAGCGGTGGCTGGTTTCTGCGTTATCTCAACATCACCATTGTCGAGCAACACCCATAAGTCTGTTGAACCTGCTGGGCTTTCGAGACGAATCATGATCTCACCGTCTAGCACTTCACTACTTTTATAACGACCAATCAAAGGCTGTTTCGAACGAACGTATTCCACAATACTTTGGCTTGGATTCTCTTGTTTTTGCAGAGACGCAACCAGTGTTGGCGGTAAAGTGAATGTGGTGGTTTGCTCTTCATTTTTTGATTTAAACCAATCAGGATTATTGAGAAATAAACCTGTAGCAGCAAAGAAGATCAAAACGATAAAGGCAAAGGCAGAAAGCCAACCATGCACATAGCGTGCATGGCGGTAAAAATCACGGCGTTGATACAAGGGACTAGCCTCATAAATGGAGTGATGCTAGAAATTAAGCACCACGTTGGAAATTCAATTTAACTGTACCAATTTCTGCTTGAGCAGGCAGCGTTTGTGTTGCAGCTTTTGGTGTGACATTCAATTCAATAGTTTGATAAGAATGATCACCATGCTCACGCGAGGTTTCAATATGGATAATATATTTACCTGCATTCACTATTTTACCCGCTTCGTCTTTACCATCCCAAGCCAACTTATACTGTCCTGGTTGACGTGAAGGTTTTGCAACAGCATCTAAGTTTGGCATTTGACGACCATATCGACGCCACCAAACATAGTTAGAGTTAATCCACTTCTCATCTTTACCCCAGACAGCCAGTGTACGCACAATTTTTTTATCGCTATCTGTAACCCAAACTGACACATAAGGTGCACGGTAGTTATCTACTGCGATTTTTGGAATATTCACTTCTAACTGAGCTTGGTAGCCTTTTGGCCAAGCTGTTGCTGCGCCATTCGCCGCAACATGACGCATTAGAGCAGGTTGATTGGCATCTAATAATGATGACCAGCCTGAACTTTGATAACGTGTGCCGTCAGTTGCAACAAGTTGAGCTTCATAACCGACGAGTTGTTCAATCAGTTGCATCCCTTCATGCGCAGGCATTGCGGTTAATGCTGTTGCTAAAGCATCTGAATCAGCAGCACATTGTCCAACCACAACACATTGTTCAACGTTTTGAATCGGTTGTCCTGTATGTGGATTTAACAAATGTGATTGATCTGCGAACCCACGATAGCCTTGACCACTAAAAGCTACAGCTTGATCTTTCAGTTTGAGTACCTGAGTTGGTGCAACATTATCAAAACGTTCATTTGGGTCTTGTACACCAACTTTCCAACCCGCTTGTTGAGGTGATTGCCCCCATACACGCATATCGCCACCAATATCGATCAGAATACCTTGTAAATGTGGCACTGCTTGTTTAGCTGCTAACAAAGCACGGTCAATCACATAGCCTTTAGCGTAAGCATCAGGGGCGATTTTAATAGCTGATGCCGTTTTAATTTGTTTGGTTACAGGATTCAGTTCAATACTTTGCGTCTGTAACTGTCGCAATAAAGATTCTTGAGTATTGTCATCCAAGCGTTGGACTTGATTGCTATTTTCCCATAATTGGATCAATTGCCCCAAACGTGCATCAAAACCGCCACACGTTGCACTGCGCCACTGTTCACAAGCTGCGATAACATCATAAAGCTCAGATGAAGCAAAAATTTGCTGCTCACGATTTAATTGGCTGATTTCACTATCATCACGCCAAACAGAAAGAATCTGATCAAGCCTCGCAATTTCTGTTTGAATTGCTTGTAAAGCTTTTTCTGCATCTTGTTGCTGAGATGTAGTGACTACAACATCTAAAGATGTGCCTAACACATGATCTTGATGAAAACGATAACTTGGTAATTGGATGGGCGCGGATAATTGATGTGCATCTTTTATATTTATACTTAGTTCATCTGCTTGAGTCGCCGTAAATGGGGACATCAAAACTGTTAACGCAGCCATCAACGGAGATAAACGAAAAATTATCTGTATTGGACGAAAAATTTGTTGAGTTGATGACATACGGGGATTCCATTTTCCAAGATTTACTTAAAATCTACTGGTCGCTCAATTAAAGTAATGCTCTTCTTCTATCTCAATACTTAACTTAGACTACGATATAATTTGATCAAATTTTTCAATAAAATCAATAATATTAATCTGCATAAAAACTTAAGTTAAAAGAAAGGAATAACTTTTTAATCATCAACTTAGTTTTTGAACATGATGATTAAAAATTTATCGAAATAATATTGCAATTGATACTCGTTATCAAGTAGATTGTGGCAAATCTTTTGCATTTTTGTATATTTCTCTTTTAAGGAATTTTTCATGCGTCATTTGATTACGACTGGATTACTCGCGCTGTTACCAACCTTGAGTTTTGCTCATACTGCCAGCCCATTTTTACTGCCTGAAGTCTTCGATAGCAAATCTGACAGTGTAAGCTTTCAAAGTGGTATTACAGTAGAAAAATTCTTTGTCGCAAGTAGAAATTTTAAAACCAGCTATCAAGTCACAACACCTGAAGGTAAAACTGAATCTTTCAATGCAGCAGCTGAACTCAAAAAGTTTAATATCGCTGAATTCAATTTAACCAATGATGGTACCTATCGCATTCGCACAAAAGAAGCGACTGGTAATCCAACCAAATATGCTCAAGTTGATGGGCGTTGGTTACGTGTTCGTCCATCACGACCTGCAAATGCTGCACCTATGCAACCTCAAGCAAATGCTGAACAAAAAGCACCTCAGCAAGCAAGCCAACCACCACGTTTTGTGACAGAGGATCAAATCACGGCTAATGCAAAAACACTTCAAACAACAAACTATTATCTTGCTGAAAGCTTTGTGACAAAAGGCAAACCAAGCCCAATTCCACAAGTTGAAAATAAAGGTTTTGAATTTAAGTTTTTAACACACCCAAATGAATTATTTGCTGGTGAATCACTTAAAGCACAAGTTTTAATGGATGGCAAAGCTGTTCCTAACTTAGAAGTTGATGTCTTTAAAGGTGCGAGCAGCTATCAACCCAATGCTAAACGTGAACAACCGCACGTGAAAACCAATGCAAAAGGTGAAGTCGAGATTAAATTTAGCGAAGCAGGCATTTATTTAATTACCGCGACTTATCCAGAAGCGAATAGTGACAATACCAAACCACCTGTTGCTCAAAGCTACACCTATAGCGTTACCGTTGAAGTGACGGAGTAAGCCATTCAGGCACTTACATTCACATTTTTTGTAAGTGCCTTTGATTTTCCTGTCTGATTACAAGCAATTCAAATTTCTGCTTTGACTGACTTACCAGTTTAATGCGAACTTGTTTTAGACAACAAATTCAGGACCAGAACGCCACTCATAATCAATGCAATGCCAACAATTCCCCAGACATCCAGTTTCTGGTCAAATACAATCCAAGCTACAGTCGTAATGAGGACAATCCCGACACCCGACCATACCGCATAAGCAATACCAACGGGAATTGTTTTCAATGTGAGAGATAAACAATAAAATGCAATCATATAACCGAGTACAACAACAATAGATGCCATCGGCTTTGTAAACCCTTCACTACTTTTTAAAGCAGAAGTAGCAATCACTTCAGCAACAATTGCGATAAATAAAATGAGCCAATTCTTCATTCAATTTCCCATAGATAAATGGTTAAGCACAAAATTAAAAAAAAAATACCCTCTTATAAAAAGAGGGTATTTTTAACACGTAACTTTATACAAGAATTATGCTGATTTCTTCGCCATATTGTTTTTACGAATGGTGATCATCAATAATTGTACTGCTGCGGGAGTCACACCTGGGATACGACTCGCTTGTGCCAAAGTTTCTGGACGAACTGTTTTTAACTTCAAGGTGATTTCACGTGACAAACCTGAAATCCCCTCATATTCAAAATCAGCAGGAATTCGGGTTTCTTCTAGACGTTTCAATTGTGCAACATCTTCATGTTGACGGTTGATATAACCTTCGTATTTCACCGCAATTTCGATTTGCTCACCCACTTGCTCTGAAACTTCAGAACCCGTTAATTCTGCAATTTGACTGAAATTGATATTTGGACGTTTCAATAAATCAATCGCACTACATTCTTTACTAAGATCAGCACCCGTCATTTCAACGAATTTTTTACCCATTGGATTGTTTGGCGCAGCCCATAAATGTTGTAAACGAGAAGTTTCGCGCTCAACTGCTTCCATTTTTTCGCTATATGCAGCCCAACGCTCATCATCCACTAAGCCAAGCTCACGACCAATAGAGGTTAAACGTTGATCAGCATTGTCTTCACGTAACATCAAACGGTATTCCGCACGTGAGGTAAACATACGGTACGGCTCTTTAGTTCCAAGTGTAATCAAATCGTCAACCAATACGCCCATATAAGCTTGATCACGTTTTGGTGTCCATTCCTCTTGTTCCCAAGCACGACGTGCAGCGTTTAAGCCTGCAAGTAAGCCTTGAGCACCCGCTTCTTCATAACCTGTGGTACCATTGATTTGACCCGCAAAGTACAGATTTTGAATCGCTTTGGTTTCAAGTGTAAATTTCAATGCTTGTGGATTGAAATAGTCATATTCAATCGCATAGCCTGGACGCAAGATATGCGCATTTTCCATACCACGGATCGAACGAACTAAATTGAACTGTACGTCAAATGGTAAAGAAGTCGAAATTCCGTTTGGATAAAGTTCATGGGTATCCAAGCCTTCTGGCTCCAAGAACACTTGATGTGAATCTTTATCAGCAAAACGGTGAATTTTATCTTCAATTGATGGACAATAACGCGGACCTACACCTTCAATTACACCCGTATACATAGGTGAACGATCTAGACCACCACGAATAATTTCATGGGTTTTTTCGCTTGTATGGGTAATATAGCAATTCACCTGTTCAGGATGCATAGATGCATCACCCATAAATGACATTACAGGCGATGGGAAATCACCTGGCTGCGGCGTCATAACAGAGAAATCAACTGTACGGGCATCAATACGCGGTGGTGTACCTGTTTTTAAACGACCTACTGGCAATTTAAGTTCACGCAAACGATGAGCTAATGCAATTGACGGTGGATCGCCCGCACGACCACCACTTGAGTTTTGTAGACCAACGTGGATCACACCGCCCAAGAAAGTACCTGTCGTCAATACCACAGTTTTGGTATCAAAACGGATGCCCATTTGGGTTACAACGCCTTTAACGGTATCGCCTTCAACAATCAAATCATCCGCAGCTTGTTGGAAAATATCTAGATTCGCTTGATTTTCTAAAGTATCACGAATTGCAGCTTTATAACGAACACGGTCAGCCTGTGCACGTGTTGCACGAACAGCCGCACCTTTACGAGAGTTTAGAATACGGAACTGAATACCACCTTTATCCGCAGCAAGTGCCATTGCACCACCGAGTGCATCAATCTCGCGGACAAGGTGTGATTTACCAATACCACCGATTGCAGGGTTACAGCTCATCTGCCCCAAAGTTTCAATATTATGCGTCAACAATAATGTTTGTCTTCCCATACGAGCAGCAGCAAGCGCCGCTTCCGTACCAGCGTGACCGCCACCAATTACGATAACGTCGTAAACTTTAGGATAGTGCATAGTGGTAAATGTGTATTCAAAAAATGACAGAGTATTATACAGGATTTTTCATATTAAGTTGACAAAAACCGTCAATATTCTTATTCACTAGAAATCAATGGTCTGTATACAAAACACACAAAAAGAAACCTTCTGTTGCATTTTTCTCCAATGGTTAACAAAGCGCCACACAATCATTAACCTGATCACCACTGTTTTAGTGAATGAATTTCTTATTCTAGTTAATGCATAAAATACTTTAGGAAAATGATATGAACAAAAAGCTTTTAATTTCATCGTTTCTTTGTAGCCTATGTTTAGCTGTAACTGCACAGGTAAATGCTAAATCGACTGTTGATGCTCAAACTCAAAAGTATCAACAAGTTTGTAAAAGCAAAAAACAAGGTGATATGGTTTCTTTTGCTTATAAAGGTGTTGTTTATAACGGTACATGTGAACCGAATGAATCTGGAAAACTAGCATTCCAGCCACCGATGCCTGCTAACAACGCGACACCTGAAACTCAAAGCAAAATTTCAGAAACTCAGTCCGCACCTCGTCCAGTAAGTTCAGTCCAAACACCATAGACTTATCAAATAGGAAAATTATAAATATTTAAAATGATAAAAGAATGTGACCTAAGCACATTCTTTTATCCTATTTGATGTGATCAACACACTAAATTCAAAAAAAAGATCTTAAAATTGTAATCTGCCTATTTTATAATCCCTTTAGACTAGCTGAATCTATTACAATAACCCCAAATACATTTACTTAGGTTTTCCTGTGAACTGGCTACAAATTCATATTACCGTTGATCAAGATCAAGTTGAGCTTACTGAAACACTGCTTCTCTCTCTAGGTGCTGTGAGTGTGACTTTGGATGATGCTGAAGATCAGGCACTTCTTGAACCATTACCGGGTGAAACGCCACTATGGAATAAAGTTATTGTTACTGGAATTTATCAACAAGAAGAAGATGATCCTATCGATGTTGATACCTTAGAAGCTTTCCTCAAGGCGCAGCTTCCTAACGTTCCGATGCGTCATGAATATTTAGAAAATCAAGTATGGGAACGCGCATGGATGGACTATTACGAACCAATCCAAATTGGCGAAAAATACTGGATCGTACCTGAGTGGTTAGAACCACCTGAAGCTGATGCAACAAATATTAAACTTGATCCAGGTCTTGCTTTTGGTACAGGTAACCATGCAAGCACTTTCTTGTGCCTACAGTGGTTAGGTAAAACCGACGTAAAAGATAAAATCGTCATTGACTATGGCTGTGGTTCGGGCATTTTAGGCGTTGCAGCTTTATTGCTTGGTGCTAAAAAAGTTTATGCCACTGATATCGATCCTCAAGCAGTATTGGCTACAAAACAAAATGCAGAATTAAATGGTGTACTTGAGCGTCTTTATGTAGGATTACCTGAAGAGTTTGAGCAAGAATTCAAACAACAACAAGCGGATATACTTGTCGCGAATATTTTAGCGGCACCGCTCATGGCACTTGCGCCTGAATTCTCAACTTTATTGAAAAATGAGGGTGAATTCGCACTTGCTGGTGTAATCGAAGAGCAAGTTGCTGATGTTTCTAGTGTTTATTCTGAATTTTTTGATATATTACAGATCGAAAAACGTGAAGAGAACTGGTGTCGCATCTCAGGAAAACGTAAAACAACAATTTGAGAAATTTGTTCCTTATGAGTGAAAAACAAACCCGCTGCCCTAAATGCTCAACCGTGTATAAAGTAAGCCTTTCACAACTTAGCGTTGCACAGGGCATGGTTTGTTGCCCAAAATGTATCATTAATTTTAATGCTTTAACGAATCTAATAGATTCTGAACCGACTGACACAACCTTAACACCACCAAATCGTTCATTATTTTCTTCGATTCAACCCGATAGTTCTTTTGCTGAGAAGCAAATGCAAATTTTGAGTATTTTTGATCAGAAAATTGAAAACTCAAATATTGATTTATTGACTTATTTAAATAATTTAAATTACTTTAATACTGAACCTATTACGGCATTGCCTAATTTGAACTTATCAGAAGATAACTTGTTAATCATCCATGAACAAAATCATAAACAACATGGCTGGCTTTATTACACATTGTGGGGATTAGGCAATATTGCATTAATTCTAGTTTTTGCTTTTCAGATTTTATGGTTCAATCCAAAACTCATGCATGATAGTCCAGCATTGAATCACATCTTTAACTATGCTTGCAGTGTAGTAACGTGCAAAATAAAGAATGAACAATATAAATTTCTTAGTTTTGAAAAAGTAAAAATTAAACGTGTAGGAAAAGATGAAACAAGCTTCACAGGTGTATTAGTAAACCGTCACAAAGATAGTCTTGTGATCCCCTCTATTAAAGTGATTCTAAAAGAAAATGGAGAAGTCATCACCGATATCACGCTAAAGCCACAGGATTATTTAGTGGATAGTTTAAAAAGCATCCAAAGAATCCCAACGAATAGCCCTTTTAGATTCGAATTTATAGTGCCAAAGAGTAAACATAGCTTCGATGATTATAGTTTAGAAATTGTACAGCCTTAAAAGCGTAGAAAAATGACAAAAAAATAAAAAAAAGTGCAGTTAATTTGCTCACTTTTTCGCAGACAATGGTATGATACGCGCCACGAATGCTTAACCCACTTACTCCTCGTTATTTATAGACAATAAAATCGTTAAACGAACTGTGCTTCTAACACATAAGCGCATTGTTGGTTTTTTTGTTTTTGAAAGTAGGCTGTAACAAATATTTAACTATTGTTACGCTTATTTTTTACACAAATCGAGGATTTGTGGCAAGCTAATAGTCCCTTTGTTTTAGAGTCACTGTTTTAGGATCTAAAACAGGACTCAGTAATTTAGACCACATTTACATATCACTTTATCCAAGTGGTATTTTGATTTTTCGGATTAACACGCATGAATAGCAAATCTCCTATTTTTACGGCTCAATCTGATGTCGCTCTTCGCATCCATGTAGATCGCGCAGTTCGTCATTATTTTGCACAATTGCAAGGTGAGCAACCATCTCAAGTTTATGACATGGTTTTAGCAGAAATGGAGAAACCTCTTTTATCTGTGGTCTTAGAATACACTCGTGGCAATCAAACGCGCGCTGCTGAGATTTTAGGCCTTAACCGCGGAACTTTACGTAAAAAGTTAAAAGCTCACGGTTTAATGAGTGAATAATTGATAAAATGCTCACGTTCTCGTGGGCATTTTTTTTGCCTTTTATTTTTAATCTGTAGACTTCAAACTGTTGACTAAAATCATGACTATCAAACGTGCTTTAATCTCTGTTTCCGATAAAACTGGAATCGTTGAATTTGCTCAAAATCTTGCAGCTCTAGGGGTAGAAATTTTATCTACGGGCGGTACATATAAGTTGCTTAAAGACAACAATATCGCTGTCGTAGAAGTTTCTGAACATACAGGTTTTCCTGAAATGATGGATGGTCGTGTTAAGACACTACATCCAAAAATTCATGGTGGTATCTTGGCACGTCGCGGTCTAGACGAAGCTGTAATGCAAGAACACAACATCGATCCGATTGATTTGGTGATTGTAAACCTTTATCCATTTGCAGCTACAGTTGCAAAACCAAACTGCTCTCTTGCAGATGCGATTGAAAATATCGATATCGGCGGTCCAACTATGGTTCGCGCCGCTGCGAAAAACCATGCTTCAGTTGGTATCATTGTGAATGCATCTGACTATGATGCTGTAATTGCAGAGTTAAAGACAAATGGAGCTCTTTCTTACGAGACTCGTTTTGATTTAGCAGTTAAAGCATTTGAACATACTGCTCAATATGATGGCATGATCGCATCTTATTTAGGAGCACGTGTTGGTAAAGCTGAGGGTGAAGCAGATTTATTCCCTCGCACATTCAATACGCAGTTAAATAAAGCACAAGATTTACGTTATGGTGAAAATCCACACCAAAATGCAGCGTTCTATGTTGAAGCAAATGCTAAAGAAGCATCTGTTTCAACTGCAAAGCAATTACAAGGTAAAGAACTTTCTTATAACAACATCGCTGATACTGATGCTGCACTTGAATGCGTAAAATCATTCGCTAAACCAGCTTGTGTCATCGTTAAACATGCAAACCCATGTGGTGTTGCTGTTTCTTTAGATGGCATTAAGGCAGCTTATGATCTTGCATATGCTACAGATCCAGAATCAGCATTCGGTGGCATCATCGCATTTAACCGTGAATTAGATGTAGAGACTGCTCAAGCGATTGTTGATCGTCAGTTCGTTGAAGTGATTATTGCTCCAAGCATCGCAGAAGGTGTACTTGAAGTCACTGGTGCCAAGAAAAATGTCCGTGTCATGGTTTGCGGTGAGCTTCCAGCGATTGATGCACGTGCGCCGCAACTTGATTATAAACGTGTCAATGGTGGTTTGTTAGTTCAAGATCAAGACTTAGGTATGATCACCAAAGATGATCTTAAAGTAGTAACTAAACGCGCACCAACTGAACAAGAAATTGATGATCTTATCTTTGCTTGGAAAGTAGCAAAATATGTGAAATCAAATGCGATTGTTTATGCTAAAAATCGTCAAACGATTGGTGTAGGCGCAGGTCAAATGAGCCGCGTAAATTCTGCTCGTATTGCTGCAATCAAAGCTGAACATGCTGGCTTAGTGGTTGAAGGTGCGGTCATGGCATCTGATGCATTCTTCCCATTCCGTGATGGTATTGATAATGCGGCTAAAGCTGGCATTAAATGTATTATCCAACCGGGTGGTTCTATGCGCGATGAAGAAACAATTGCAGCCGCTGATGAAGCTGGTATTGCAATGGTATTCACGGGTATGCGTCACTTCCGTCATTAATACCCCCTAAGTCCCTCTTTCTTGCGACATCTAAATCGCATCCTAGGGGGACTTTTTTATTCTGAACAGGTATATTCTTAAATACGGAAAAAGGAAATAACTTAATAATGAATATTTTAGTTTTGGGTAGCGGTGGCCGTGAACATGCACTTGCATGGAAAATCGCACAAGATGCACAAGTGACTAAAGTTTTTGTTGCGCCAGGTAATGCGGGCACAGCAACAGAAGATAAGTGTCAAAACGTTGACATCGATATTTTAAATAATCCTGCCATTATCGAATTTGCAAAGGCAAATGATGTGGCATTGGTGATTGTTGGTCCTGAAGCACCTTTAGTGAATGGTGTGGTTGATGCAGCACGTGAAGCAGGTTTAAAAATCTGGGGACCGACCCAGTATGCCGCGCAGCTTGAAGGTTCTAAAGCATTCGCTAAACATTTCTTAAAACGTCATAACATCCCTACAGCATTTTATGATGTATTTACTGAAGTAGATGCTGCAAAAGCTTATATCGAACAGCATGGCGCACCAATCGTGATCAAAGCTGATGGCTTAGCGGCAGGTAAAGGTGTAATCGTTGCAATGACCAACGAAGAAGCTTTTGCTGCGATAGACGATATGCTTGCAGGCAACAAGTTTGGTGACGCTGGTTCACGTGTTGTAATTGAACAATTTCTTGCAGGTGAAGAAGCAAGCTTCATTTGTATGATCGATGGCAACAACATTTTACCGATGGCAACTTCACAAGACCATAAGCGTATTTTTGAAGGTGACCAAGGTCCAAATACAGGTGGTATGGGTGCGTACTCTCCTGCTCCAGTTGTTACACCGGAAGTATTTGAACGCGTAATGAACGAAGTTATGCGTCCTACTGTTGATGGTATGGCAGCAGATGGTCATGTTTATACTGGTTTCTTGTATGCTGGTTTAATGATTGATGAACAAGGTCAACCACGCGTGATCGAGTTTAACTGTCGTTTTGGTGATCCTGAAACTCAACCAATCATGATGCGTTTAAAATCATCTTTAGTTGATTTAGTAGAAGCTGGTATTGCTGGTAACTTGCCAAGTGAAGCCGAATGGGATGATCGCAAATCAATTGGCATTGTACTTGCAGCTGAAGGATATCCTGAAACTGTACGCAAAGGTGATGTGATATCAGGTATTGGTCAATCTCCAGAAGATACAAAAATTTTCCATGCAGGTACTGCAACGACTGAAGATGGTCATGTGATTACTGCAGGCGGTCGCGTGCTTTGCGTGACTGCGCTTGGAGACACAGTTCTAGAAGCTCAAATCAATGCACTAGAAGTATGTGGTCAAGTGACATTTACAGGTATGCAGTATCGTAGTGATATTGGTTATCGTGCAATTGCACGTGAAAAAGCAGAATAAGCTTTGGTTAATTAACAAAAGCCTTCTTCGGAAGGCTTTTTTATTCTTTAATTAGCATAAAAATCACTTCCTTATTCATTATTTAAATATTAAATTCAGAAAAATATATATCACTAATTCAATAAAATTTGACATTTCCATCATCAGAAAAAACTACAAAAGTATCATTTATTTACTTTTACCAAAATTAAACTATTTTTCTAATAATCATATATTTATACCCACAAGTACAAAATAGAACACTATAACAGAACCCAAATTATTGTTATGATTGCTAAAATTTTCGGCGAGTGCTTTTGGTTTTATACATATTCTTTTATATATGAATAAGAATATGAAATTTAACTCGAAAAGTATCAGCTAATCTCGATTTGATATGACAATTATTGAACCAGTATGCTTAAGTCAAATTCTTAAGATCAATGTTCTTAATTTTCTGTTGTTGCAAATGATTCGATCAGTCGCCTGTTCATAACATTAAATTTTGAACCGACTCACCTCTTTGTAACAAGAACCCTATAGCTCTTAAGTAATGCATTAGCGGATTATTTACTAAGCATTATTCCGATTAGGATTTACACATGAAAAAGCTGATTAGTCTTTTTTTAAGTGTGTCTGTGTTATTACTTGCAGCGTGCAGTAAACAACCTGACACCAAAGCAGAACAAAAAAATGAATCGGGTGGATTACAAACCGTTGTAATTGCATCAACAGGTTCAGATGCTGATATTTGGCGTTATATTGCGACATTGCCTGAAACTAAAGCAGCAGGTATTAAACTTGAAGTCAAAAACTTTACTGACTATGTTGCAATGAATACAGCTGTTGCTAATAAAGAAGTTGATATTAATGCCTTCCAATCTTACGCTTACCTTGTTGCTTTTAATGCGGCAAATAAAGATAAGATTGCACCTGTTTCAACGACTTATTTAGAGCCGATGGGTATTTACTCAAGCAAAGTCAAAAAAGTTGAAGAATTTGCTCAAGGCGCAACCATTGCAATCCCAAATGACGGCGCAAATGAATCACGTGCATTGTTACTTTTACAAAGCGCAGGTTTAATCAAATTAAAAGCTGATTTCGATCCTGTGAAAGGCACGCCTGCTGACATTATCGAAAATAGTAAAAAAATCGTAATCAAGCCAATTCAAATGGCGACAGCTGTACGTGTAAAAGACGAAGTTGATGCGATTTTATTAGGTAACACCTTGGCTTTAGAAGGTGGTTTGAACGTTCTTAAAGATGCAATCTATTACGAACCAATTGATCAAAGTACTAAATTAAATGTCAATGTTTTAGCAACTGCTGAATCTCGTAAAGATGATGCCGTACTACAAAAAGTTGGTGCGCTTTATCATACAGAAGCTGTGAAAAAATATGTGCAAGAACATTTTGCAGGTACAAAAGTTGATGTAAACAAACCGACAAGCTATCTCACTGAAGCAAAATCGTAATATAATATTTTCAATGAAACAGGCAAAGATATTTGCCTGTTTTTTCTTTTTTGCTTAGTACTGACGAACATGATCCAATTTAAAAACATTTCGAAACACTATCAATTGAAAGGTCAAACGATCAACGCACTGGATCAAATTAATTTAGAGATCCCAGAAGGCAGCATCTTCGGCATTATTGGTTATAGTGGTGCAGGTAAAAGTACGTTGATTCGTTTGATTAATTTGCTTGAACGCCCAACGCAGGGACAGGTAATTATCAATCAGAAAGACTTTACTGCAATGGATGCGCGTACGCTTCGTCAAGAACGTGCAAATATCGGCATGATCTTTCAACATTTCAATTTACTGCAAACTAAAACAGTATCTGAAAATATTGAAATGCCACTCAAATTATTGGGGCATAACAAAGCTGATCGTGAAAAGCGCCTAGCAGAACTATTAGATTTCATCGATCTCAAGCACAAGAAAGATGCCTATCCTGATGAACTTTCAGGAGGACAAAAACAACGTGTAGGTATCGCCCGCGCGCTTGCAAACCATCCCAAAATTTTACTGTGTGATGAAGCAACCTCTGCACTTGACCCTCAGACCACACAATCCGTTTTAGCGCTATTAAAAAAGATTAATAAAGAACAAAAGATTACCATTGTGATGGTCACCCATGAAATGGATGTAATTGAGTCAGTCTGTGACTATGTTGCAGTCATGGAAGCAGGTCATGTGATTGAAACAGGCCCTACCCTCAATATTTTTAGTCAACCCCAGCATTCGACTACAAAGACCTTCATTCAAACAGTTTTGCAACAACAGTTACCAATTAATATCCTCAATAACCTTGAACATAAGCATCACAATAGTATTTATAGTCTGCAATTCTTGGGGACATCTGCTCAAGAAACCGTCATTCAAGCTGTGATTAAGCAATTTGATTTGAGCCTAAATATTCTTTTTGCCAACATGACTGAAATCAATGGCACTGTGATTGGACAGATGTTTATTCAACTTTTGGGTGATTCAGCGACTATTCAAGACGCTATTAAGTTTCTTGAGCAACAAGGCGTGAAAGTTGAACAATCAGGAGTAAGCCAATGAGAGATTTAATCGTACAATGGCTTACTGAAGCTTCCGCGCCGTTTTGGCACAGTTCCCTTTCAATTGATCAGTTCGTCACGGCATTACAAGAAACCTTTCAAATGGTGTTCTTCTCATTGCTTTTTGGTTGTATTTGGGGATTGATTCAAGGTGTAACTTTAGTTGTCACTCGCACAGGTGGTATCTTACAAAACCGAGCGATCTATTATTTTCTCAACCCAATTGTAAATGCACTACGTTCTTTACCATTTATCATCTTACTGATTGCAGTTATTCCATTAACTAAATTATTAGTTGGAACTTCGATTGGTACTTGGGCTGCGATTGTTCCCCTCACCATTTATGTAGGTCCGTATTTAGGGCGATTGATTGAAACTTCATTACTTGAAGTGAATGAGGGTATTATTGAATCAGCTCAAGCTATGGGTGCCTCACCTTGGCAGATCATTTTTAAATTT
The DNA here is from genome assembly GCF_023488045.1 of Acinetobacter sp. ANC5681. Classification (NCBI taxonomy): domain Bacteria; kingdom Pseudomonadati; phylum Pseudomonadota; class Gammaproteobacteria; order Moraxellales; family Moraxellaceae; genus Acinetobacter; species Acinetobacter sp. ANC5681. The sequence continues at coordinate 120,894 of NZ_JAMFKZ010000001.1, read as the reverse complement.
ATTATCCCCGAAGCACGTAGCTCATTAATTTTGAACCTGACCACAGGGACGATTTCCTTAATTGGTGCAACTGCAATGGCTGGCGCAGTTGGTGCAGGAGGTATCGGTGATTTAGCTATTTCCTATGGTTATCAACGTTTTGATACCAGTGTTGTTATTTTAACCGTGATTGTACTGCTAATTTTAGTTCAACTGGTTCAATCATTTGGTGATTGGTTAGCAAAATTACGCTAATCACAGCAACAGACAAAGCTCTAATTTTGAGGGCTTTTTTTGTACCTTTCTATTTTAAGGAAAGTAAATTTCATTTGCAGCCTTGAATGTATTGACATGTAAAGGCACTAAATCATCCAGTTCTTGATACCCACCCGCCAATACAAACAGTAATGGAATTTTCATTTTTTTTGCCATTTCAAAAACTAAGCGATCTCGCTCATATAACAACTCAGTGGTAAACCATTTTGAGCCATATTTATCTAGTTGGTGGCAGTCCATACCAGCTTGATAGATGATTAGATCTGCTTCCCAATGTGAGGCATATTGAAACGCTTCAAAAATTGCTTCGCGATACAAATCAAAGTTGCCCTGCTTGGGATGAATATAACGGGTCAGGCTACGCTCCCCTGCCTTGCAACCAAAACGAATCCCAAAAATTCCGAAATTGACCAGATTGGTGAGTCTATTGGTAAATATTGCCGTTCCATCTCCGCCATGCTGATCACAGTCCAGCACAAAGATACGTTTTTCAGGATTTTGTTTAGCAACCAGAGCCAAACCATTAAAGGTACAATATGCCGCACCAGACTCATAACTGGCATGATGAAAACCCTGTGCAATATTTGCAGCAATCCCTTCTTTCAATGCGATCTTAGCTCCTAAAAGCTGCCCTGCCTGTACTGATAGGATCGCATCCCTTAATTGCTCATTCCAGGGTTTAAAGCCCTGTATGGTTGCAAATGCGGACTCACCTGCCAGAAAGGCCTCCACATACTGCGGATTATGGAGTTTCTTTAAAATTTCAACATCAATCAAACCTGGATCAATCAGTTCAACCATTTTATGCTTACGCAACACATCCGCAACTGCGGTGAGTTTTTCCATGCTATTGGTATGCGTTTGGGCATAATAGCGTGGAGAGTAACAAGCTTTTAGCATGGATGCCCTACATAAATTTGATCTTTTGCAATCTCAATCAGTTGACTTAGTTCCGTCGTATCAGGTCTAAATAATCCATTATCTACCTGTTGTTTAAAATGATATCCAAACGCACGTGCACGGTTTTTTGGCGAAACAGCCAGTGTCGTTAATCGTAAAAACCAAAAACCATTCATTTGAGCAATTGGGATCACATATCCTTTATATTGTTTATTAGGCTTCTTTTCCAGCGCATCGACTTCATAACTTGCAGAGAACAGACTTCCTGCCGGTAAGCGCACCCCATTCATCATCAATGGAACCAGACTGATACAAGAGTGATTATCCCCCATATTCAGTTTCTCCATCATAATGGGTAAACCGTTATCATCCACGAAAATATTAATTTCACCTTGTCTCAATAAACGATGATGTGCAATTCGCAAGAAAAATTTTTCTGCCATCGGACACGAGCCAACTTTCGGCTTTTCCTCTAGAGAATGACACTCAATCATTTCAATTTGATCAATTGTTTGTGGAAGAATAATATCTGCAAGTAATTGGCAAATTAAAATGCTTTCTTCAAGCACTGCATATTGATGGATTTTTCTAAGCTTCGCTTGAAAATCAACTTCTTGTTGCAAATTCTGAGTAAATGTATCTTGTGAATTAGAACGTTCTAAATATTGTTGCACATCAATATTTAGATCCAAATTACGCCAAGTTTCCAACACTAAACCATATGAAGAACTTTGATTTAAAATGTTTTTCAATCCTTTAACCTCGTAGTCTTCAAAAATACGAAAATCTTGGAATCCCAACATATCACGTGGCTGTGAAACAAATTCAGCAATCACACGAGTGGCTTGAGTATAACCACAACCGCGACGTTCTGTTTGATGACTAAAATGCTCATTCAACATTTCTGTGAGTTTGGAAGACAAAGGATATAAATATTTTTTGAAGATAACGACAATCTCATGATCTACCAAATCAGTCATAATGCTCTCACTGTATTCTTATGATTTATTTTTCATTTCATCTTTAAATGTGTTACTTCGTTAAATATTGTTAAATCTAATTTTTAAACTATGTTAGCTTTAATTAAGTATTTTCACACCACCAAAGATGAATATAAACCATTAATTTATCAAAATTTTATATCATATTTATAGAAAAAGTATAACTTGTCAACCTGAAAAATACCTGATGATTGAAGCTGTCATAATATGTCCTAAAAAGTCAACATTCTGTATCAATTCTTACGTAAGCTTTTGCACTCTTATACATTTACACTTAAACTAACTGTGATTTGATTATTCAAATACTCTATTCATCAATAACCACATAAATCAGAGATTTAGGATTCGGCCATGCATTATAAAATTCATGCAATTGACGTAAAAAATGCCTTAAAAAACTATATTTGGTTATTAGAAGATACTCGTACGCAAGAAGTCGTAGCAGTTGACCCTACAGAAGCAGCACTTGTTACCGATTTTTGCGAACAACATCAACTTGAGTTGAAACAAATCTGGTTAACACATTGGCATCGAGATCATACTGATGGTGTACAAGGTCTATTGGCTGAGCAAAATTCACCCGTTTTCGGTCCACGTGATGAACTCAGTAAAATTTCCTTTATATCCAATCCACTGCAACATAATGACCATTTTCACTTTAATGATTTAAAAGTTGAAATTATTGCAACACCAGGGCATACACTAGGTCATATTGTTTATTTTATTGAAGAAATAGACACGCTTTTCTCTGGTGACACATTATTTGCAATGGGCTGTGGGCGCCTATTTGAGGGTTCTGCTGAACAAATGTACCACTCATTAAATCGCTTAGCTGCGTTGCCAATACAAACCAAAGTTTATTGTACACATGAATATACGCTTGTAAATGCAGAGTTTGCATTAACAATTGAACCTCAGAATGTTGCATTACAAGAACGCATAAAAGAAGTCAAAACATTGAGAGATGCTGAACAAATTACTCTGCCAAGTACAATTGAATTAGAGCTTGAAACAAATCCGTTCTTGCGCACAGAAAGTGTCGAAGATTTCGCAAGGATCAGAGCGCTTAAAGATCAGTTCTAATTTTAAAGTTCTACTTTTTAAAGGCTAAACTTTAGTTTTTAAAAAGTAGAAAGTGAAATGATTTTTTACATTTATTTTGGATCAAAACCCAATGCGAGAAAAAACAATACAAGTAAATTAAATCAATTATTTAAATAATTTTATCAGATAAAATTTAAGTTTAATTTCAGTTTCAATCAATCTAATTTTACATTAGTTACATGAAGAAAAATAAATATATGCAATCCCCCTTTAAAAATTTTTAGGTCACCCTTATTAATAAATACAGGTTAAAAGGAGTTCTGGAATGAAAAACAGAGTTGTGAAAGCAAAAAATTTATTGGCTTTTCGTATTTGGTTAGAAAAATTAGGATATTCAGTAAAAAGTTTAGCCGACAATAAAGGTTTTACCTTTAGTTTTAAAAAAGAATACGGTTTGGTCACGTGTGACTTATCTGGAAATGCCTTAGCCATGCAGCTTGGCGAAGAATTTGAAGATCATTTAAAAGCTTAATGCGATTCTTTTGTGCATACATAAGGATTTCAAAGGGATTTGGAATCCTTGTTCGTTCATTCAAAAAATTTAATCACTTATCCCAATCTAATTCTTCATTTTATAGCCATCTCAAACAAAATAACATTGGAACTAAAGTCATTTCCAAGTATTATAATGCCTAGTCGAGGGATGCTGCGACGATTGATTAGCACTAAAAATCAATTTGCCAGGCTCGACGATCGGTTAGACGCTCGTGCTAACCAACAACGGCATCCGCGAACAGAATGATCCATACTATTTTTCTAGGAGATCCTGATGAACGCGGTTACTGCTTCATTTACAGATTATAAAGTCGCTGATATTTCTCTTGCTGATTATGGCCGTAAAGAAATCAAACTTGCTGAAGCAGAAATGCCAGCTTTAATTGGTTTACGTAAGCGTTATTCAGCAACTAAACCACTTGCTGGCGCAAAAATTTTGGGTTGTATTCATATGACAATCCAAACTGCAGTTTTAATCGAAACACTCGTAGAACTTGGCGCTGAAGTTCGTTGGACATCATGCAACATCTTCTCTACTCAAGATCACGCTGCTGCTGCTATCGCTGCTGCGGGTATTCCTGTGTTTGCTTGGAAAGGCGAAACTGAAGAAGAATACATGTGGTGTCTTGAACAACAAATCAATGTAAATGGCACACCTTGGGATGCCAACATGATTCTTGATGATGGTGGTGATTTAACCCTACTTGTTCACGAAAAATACCCTGAAGTGATTGCAAAAATCCACGGTGTAACAGAAGAAACAACAACAGGTGTTCAACGTCTGTATGAAATGTTACGTGATGGTACGTTAAAAGTTCCTGCAATCAACGTAAATGATTCCGTAACGAAATCTAAAAACGACAACAAATATGGTTGCCGCCATTCTCTAAATGATGCGATCAAACGTGGTACAGATATGTTGTTATCTGGTCGTCGTGCACTTGTAATCGGTTACGGTGACGTAGGTAAAGGTTCTGCACAATCACTTCGTCAAGAAGGTATGATTGTACGTGTAACTGAAATTGACCCAATCTGTGCAATGCAAGCATGTATGGACGGTTACGAAGTTGTATCTCCATACAAAAATGGTGTTCAAACAGGCAAGAAAGAAGACATCAACCTTGACCTTCTTCAAAACACTGACCTTATCGTAACGACAACAGGTAACTACCACGTTTGTGATTCTGCAATGTTAGATAGCTTAAAAGCAGGTGCTGTAGTGTGTAACATCGGTCACTTTGATACAGAGATCGACACTGCATACTTACGTGGTTACAAGTGGGTTGAAGTTAAGCCTCAAGTTCACCAAGTGTATCGTTCAGAAAATGAAAATGATTACTTAATCCTTCTTTCTGAAGGGCGTTTAGTGAATCTTGGTAATGCAACAGGTCACCCATCGCGTATTATGGATGGTTCTTTTGCTAACCAAGTGTTAGGTCAAATGCACTTGTTCGCTGAGAAATTTGCCGATCTTCCTGAAGATCAAAAAGCTGCGAAAATCCGTGTAGAACTGATTCCTAAGAAATTAGATGAAGAGGTTGCTGCTGCAATGGTGCTTGGCTTTGGTGGTGTATTAACCCAGTTAACGCAAGTACAAGCAGATTACCTCGGCGTTGCTGTGGAAGGTCCATTCAAATCTGACGCTTATAAATACTAAGAAAATCAGGGCAGACGTTTACGGACTGCCCTTTTTTTCTAAAATAATGTCTAAGCGATTAAAAAAGGATTTGAAATGACGAAACGTGTTCCTATTTCTTTTGAATTTTTCCCGCCAAAAACTGATGCTGGCGCTGAAAAGTTACGTATCGTTCACCAAGAACTACAGCGATTAAACCCAGAGTTTTTCTCCATTACTTATGGTGCTGGTGGTTCTACTCGTGAACGCACTTTAGCAGCCATTAATGATTTTAATGGCAAAGGTACGCCCGTCGCCCCTCACCTTTCTTGTATTGGCGATGATAAAGCTCGTATTGCTGAGCTCTTAGATTTATATAAATCACAAGGGATTGACCGCATCGTAGCATTGCGTGGTGATTTACCTTCAGGTCAAGTTGGTCTTGGCGAATTACCTTATGCTCAAGATCTTGTTCGCTTTATCCGTGAACATTCAGGTGATCATTTCCATATTGAAGTTGCTGCGTACCCTGAAATGCATCCGCAGGCGGAAAGTTTTGACGCGGACATCCAGCGCTTTGTCGAGAAAGTGAATGCAGGCGCGAACGCAGGTATTACCCAATTTTTCTTCAATCCAGATGCATATTTCTACTTCATTGAACGAATTGCCAAATCAGGTGTGGATATTCCCGTTGCGCCAGGCATCATGCCAATTACCAATGCAAGTAATTTAATTCGCTTTGCGGATGGAACTGGTGCAGAAATTCCACGTTGGATTCGCAAACAACTTGCTGCTTATGGTGATGATAGCGAAAGTATTAAAGCCTTCGGCCATGAAGTGATTGTTAAACTTTGCGAACGTTTGATCGCTGGTGGTGCGCCAACACTCCATTTTTATTCAATGAACCAAACAGAGCCAACTCGACAACTCGTTGTTGATCTTGGTTTAAACTAATTTGTACGAGCCTTACCCAGCATGAATCGTTTTTATATCGAAACAGAATTAAATACCGGCAATTCGATTGAATTAACAGAATCGGTATTTCATCACTGGGTACGGGTGCTTCGTGCAAAAGAGCTAGATCAAGCCATCTTTTTCAATGGAAAAGGTGGTGAATATATCGTAACACTTACTGAAATTAATAAGAAAAATGCTTTTGTTTCTATTGATCAATTCAACCCTATAGATCGAACAGCGCCTGCTAAAGTAATTTTAGGCCAAGTCATGAGCAAAGGCGATCGCATGGATTATGCGATTCAAAAAGCCACTGAACTTGGTGTCACAACTATTCAATTATTGACTAGTGAACGTTGCGAAATGCGGTTAAGATATGAACGTGATCAAAAGAAATTAGATCATTGGCAGTCAATTGCGATTGCTGCCTGTGAACAATGTGGAATGAACAAAGTTCCAAATGTTCTAGCACCAATTAGTTTAACCGATTGGGTAAAATCGGCACAGCTACCACAATCACGTTTTGTGTTAGCGCCAAACAAAGACCAAGAAAACGTAGTACTAAATAGCCAGCCTGATTTAGCCCTATTGATTGGTCCAGAAGGTGGTTTAAGTGAAGCAGAAATTGATGCTGCTAACCAAAATCATTTTCAAAGCTGGTGTATTGGAGATCGTGTTTTAAGGACTGAAACCGCTCCAGTTGTAGCTTTATCAATTTTAAATTATCACTTTTCAATCAAATAAAGTATTTGCATTGCTTTCCATCTGGTTTAACGGTAATTTAAAATAAAATTATATCGTGCTTACAAAAAAATAATGATTGTACGCATAGATAAATAATGAAAAGGACTATTCTTTGTATGCTCGGGGTTCATGAAAAAAATTTGCCACCATTTGTTGATACGGATCAAATTAACTATACGAATCATGTACGTCTATTTATATTGAGTGTGTTTTTCATTTCTCTCTTAGATTATGTTTTATTTGGATTTTTTTATTCTTTTAGTACAAATATTTTTACGACTTGGATGAGTATTTGCCTGAGCATTTTATTTTGCTTTTATTGTATTTGTCATTTTTCGATAAAACATTATTCATCTGTTAGGTTTGCACATAAGACACGTATCGCTTTTCAAATTATTTGCTTTTTCACAGGATCACTACTGGGTATCAGTACGATTATCATCAATTATTTTTTGATCAAAGATGTACCAAGTTTATCTGTTTCCCATATTTTAACTTTAACAGCACTACTACTCACCTCCTCACATATTATTGCCCTGACCTTTCTTACCCAGCATGTTAAATATTTCTTTTTATTTTTTATTCCAAGTATTACCCCATTAGTTTTTTCTCAAATTTTACATCGTGACCAAGAACATACGCTTTTTTATCTTGCTTGTTATTCATCTTTCTTTGCGACATTTTTATCTGCGCAAGCAACTTTTAAAATTCACCAACGTTTATTCCAAGTTTTAGAAAAAAATAAACAATTGGTCGATGTAGCTGAACAACACAATCAATGGACCGAAGAACTTTGCCAACAATTACAACGTGAAGTGAATAAATCGAAAGATATTGAAGCTCAATTACAATTTAACAATCATTTATTAGAACAAAAAGTTCGCGAGCGTACTTTTGATTTAACAGAAATAAATAATAGTTTGCAGGAACACCGTCAAAATCTGGCTTTTGCCCATGAAACTGCGGGTATTCGTCCCTGGGAATGGAATCTGGAAAACCATACGGTTGGTATCACCAACGCCCATAGTCAAGCGGTTACACGCAAGTCTGAAAACCACTACACCCTGCTGCATAAAATTGTACATCCTGATGATCTTGAACGTGTTAAAAATACACTTTATAAACATCTATGTGGCCAAACTAAACGTTACGAAGAAACTTTCCGCATTAAACGACCGAGTGGTGAATGGGTTTGGATTCATGATGTTGGCCAAGTCATTTTAAGAAATCCTAAAGATGAGACCCCTCTACGCATGGTCGGTATTCATCGTGATATTAACCAAGAAAAGAAAGACCAAGAACGGCTAAAATTAGCAGCGAGTGTATTCGAACAGGCTTCAGAAGGTATCTTTATTCTGGATGATAGCTTCCACTATCTTGAAGTTAATCCTAAATATGAACAATTAACGGGTTTAGATAAACAGTTCATATTAGGAAAACAACTTTTTGAGATTACTAAACAAAATAACCAGCATCATCATAATTTTCATCTTTCTATCCTTGCTACTTTGCACGAAGAACATGAGTACGAAGGTGAGTTTCAGGAAACTTATCTTTCTGAAAAATCATGTTTCCTTTGGATCCATATGAACGCTGTAAAAGATGAATCAGATCGTGTGATTAATTATATCGGGATTGTCTCTGACCAAACTGAGCGTAAACATCAAGAGCAACGCTTATCATATTTAACCAATTATGATACCCTGACCGATCTACCTAATCGCTTCTATTATCACCAGCAACTGCATCAATATTTGGTTAATGAGGCTTCGATACAGAATTTAGCAGTTATCCGAATCAATATTGACCGTTTCCGTGCCTTGAATGAATTACTCAGCAATCAAGCGGGCAATGAGCTTTTGAAGCAAGTTGCACAACGTTTGCGTATCAGTAATATTGATGCACTTTTAGTCTCACATTTAAGTGCAGACGATTTTGTAATCATTTATGAAATGTCACCGTTACATCCGCCAATTCATCAGTTATGCAGTAATATTGTTGAAGCCTTTAGCAAACCCTTTTATATCGCTAATCAAGAGTATGTGGTCAGTATTTCGATTGGAGTTGCGATTTACCCTGAACACGGTCGTCAAGTTGACAACTTAAATACCCATGCAGAGCAAGCCTTAACAGAAGCCAAACGCTTAGGTGGAAATACAATCCGCTATTATTCTAGTGAGCGAACTAACTTCGTCGTTAATCATACTGATTTAGAGCTTGACTTGAGAAAGGCGATTCAAAACAATGAACTCGTTGTATATTATCAGCCAAAGATCACTGCTCAGAATTGTCAAATTAATGGATTTGAAGCACTCATTCGTTGGAAACATCCAACGAAAGGTCTAATCATGCCCGATATTTTCATTCCTTTAGCAGAAAGTACGAGTCTAATTTCTGATATTGGACGATTCGTCTTGTATGAGGCAGCAAAACAGTTACAAGAATGGCAAAAACTAGGTTTTACGAACATCCACATTGCTGTAAACATTGTTGCTCAACAAATTTTGCGTGGTCAGTTATTGCATGATATTGATGCTGTACTCGATCAATACTCTATTACAGGTGAAAATTTAGAGTTAGAAATTACCGAGTCAGCATTTTTAGAAAATACTGAGAGTGTTAAAACAATTTTGTGTGCATTGAAAGAACGTAATATTTCAATTGCACTGGATGACTTTGGCACAGGCTATTCTTCTCTGGCTTATTTAACTGAATATCCAATTGATATTTTAAAGATTGATCGTGCATTTATTTCGAAAATTGGTAATGCAAAACAAGATGCGATTGTTAATGCTATGATTGCCATGGGGAAAACAATTGGCTTAAAAGTTGTCGCTGAAGGCGTTGAAACAGAACAGCAATGTGAATATTTGAAACGACAAAACTGTGACATATTACAGGGTTACTTATTTGCCAAACCCTTAACTGCCGTACATGCAACTGAATACTTACAGCAACATATGCGTCTAGCAATTGCAAGATATTCCAGTTAAAACTATATTTTGAGCTTTTGGCAGTTTAATTTACACCCAATATAAATTGTCAATAAGCCTATACGTTCAGTGAAAATAAGCTTTTTTGACTGGGCGAAAACATGAACTAGTGCTATATTCTTGTGCACTTATCTTAATATAATCATCAGCCATGTATATGCCTGATTATTATCGGAACAATCGAGACTCAGATGGACGATCAATCTTTAAAAGAAGCCGCTTTATATTACCATGAATTTCCTACGCCTGGAAAAATCAGCGTGACACCGAGCAAGCAACTCGTAAACCAACGAGACTTAGCGCTTGCATATTCTCCTGGTGTTGCTGCTCCATGTCTAGAAATTGAACGTGACCCTTCTGCTGCTGCAAAATATACAGCACGTGGAAATTTGGTTGCCGTCGTGAGTAATGGTACAGCCGTGCTTGGTTTAGGAAACATTGGTCCTCTTGCTTCTAAGCCTGTTATGGAAGGTAAAGGCGTTCTATTCAAGAAGTTTGCTGGTGTTGATGTATTTGATATTGAAATTGCGGAAAATGATCCAGACAAGATCGTGGATATCGTTGCCGCATTGGAACCAACGTTTGGTGGTATCAACCTGGAAGATATCAAGGCACCTGAATGTTTCTATATCGAGAAGAAACTTCGTGAACGCATGAAGATTCCTGTGTTCCATGATGATCAACATGGTACCAGTATTATTGTAGGCTCAGCATTGTTGAATGCCTTGCAGATCGTGAACAAGAAAATTGATGAAATTAAAATCGTTGCATCAGGTGCTGGTGCTGCTGCATTGTCATGTTTAGATTTACTTTGTGCATTAGGCGTAAATAAATCGAATATTATCGTAGCTGATTCTCGTGGCCTTTTAACAACTTCACGTGAAGGACTTGATGAATCGAAAAAACGTTACGTTCAAGATATTTCTGCGACTCAATTACATGAAGTAATGGCTGGCGCAGATATGTTCTTGGGTCTTTCTGCAGCGGGAATTTTAACCAAAGAAATGGTTAAAGAAATGGCTGAAAACCCAATTATTTTTGCACTTGCAAATCCAGATCCAGAAATCTTACCTGAACATGCGCACGAAGTTCGTCCAGATGTGATTATGGCAACTGGTCGTTCAGACTATCCAAACCAAGTAAACAATGCACTTTGTTTCCCATATATTTTCCGTGGTGCACTCGATGTCGGTGCTACAACGATCAACGAAGATATGAAAATTGCTTGTGTACACGCGATTGCACGTATGGCACATATTGAAGCAGATGCTGCGACTTATGGTGAAAAATCTGCATCATTCGGTCGTGATTACTTGATCCCTCGCCCTCTAGACCAACGCTTGATTTTAGAAATCGCGCCTGCGGTTGCTAAAGCTGCAATGGATTCTGGTGTTGCGACACGTCCAATTGAAGATTTCTCTGCATATCGTCAAAGACTTTCTGAGTTTGTATATAACTCAGCATTCTTAATGAAACCGATTTTCTCACAAGCGAAAACTGACCCTAAGCGTATTGCATATGCCGAGGGTGAAGATCAACGTGTATTACGTGCGGTTCAAATTGTTGTAGATGAAGGTCTGGCTAAACCAATTCTTGTTGGTCGTACAGCCGTTATTGAAGACAATATCAGAAAACTCGGTTTACGCTTACAGCACGGTGTCAATATTGAAATCGTCGATCAAGAAAACAATCCTTTATATGATGATTTCTGGAAAGACTACTACAATACAATGCAACGTAAAGGCGTAACTGTTGAATATGCGCAACGTGAAGCACGTCGTCGTTCAACCTTAATCGCCGCATTGCTAGTTAAGTTCGGTAAAGCTGATGGTATGCTATGTGGTACTTATGCGAGCTACGATATCCATTTAGATTTCGTTAAAAACGTGATCGGTTTAAAAGAAGGTCGTAGTACATTCTTTACACTCAATGCATTAATGCTTGAAGATCGTAACTTGTTTATTGCCGATACCTATGTAAATACCAATCCAACTGCTGAACAACTTGCAGAGATGACTATCTTAGCAGCCGAAGAAGTGCGTCGTTTTGGTATGACCCCTCGTGTCGCTTTACTTTCTCACTCAAGTTTTGGAAGCGATCAAGTTGATCCAAGTGCTCAGAAAATGCGTGAAGTTTATCGTTTACTTTCTGAGCAAGCTCCTGAACTTGAAGTTGAAGGTGAAATGCATGGTGATGCTGCATTAGATGATAATATTCGTCATTTTGCATTTCCAAATTCACGCTTTAAAGGTTCAGCAAACTTGTTGATTATGCCGAATTTAGATTCTGCAAATATTTCATTCAACTTGTTAAAAGCAACATCTGGTAATAATGTAACGATTGGTCCAATCTTGTTAGGCGCAGCAAAACCAGTTCATATTTTAACACCGACAGCAACTACCCGCCGTCTAGTGAATATGACAGCTTTAACCGTTGCTGAAATTCAGCAAAGCCAAAACTGATACAGTTTAAGCATAGCTTTTAACATTAAAAGCTATGCTTAATGCTTGAGAAAACCTCTATTCTGTAGCATGATTGTGTGAAGAATAGAGGTTTTTTATGCAAGTTTATTTAGTAGGCGGTGCTGTTCGAGATCATTTACTCGGGCATCCCTATCACGAAAAAGATTATGTTGTGGTTGGAGCAACACCTGAACAATTATTATCTGAAGGCTACCAACCCGTTGGAAAGGATTTTCCTGTATTTCTTCATCCAAAAACAAAAGAAGAATATGCACTAGCACGTACTGAAAGAAAATCAGGCATTGGCTATCACGGATTCCAATTTGTTACTGATACCACTGTTAAATTAGAAGAAGATTTAATTCGCCGTGACCTAACAATTAATGCAATGGCAATGGATGAAACTGGACAAGTTTATGATCCATATGGTGGTCAAAAAGATCTTGATCAGAAAATACTACGCCATGTTTCAGATGCATTTACAGAAGATCCCTTACGTGTGCTACGTGTTGCTCGCTTCGCTGCTCGTTATGCTAGTTATGGATTTGAAATTGCAGAAGAAACTTTGCAATTAATGAAAAGGATTGCCAATTCAGGGGAACTGAATGCTTTAACACCTGAACGTGTATGGAAAGAGACTTCTCGTGCATTAATGGAAGATCATGCCGATATCTATTTTCAAACATTAAGAGATTGTGATGCGCTAAAAGTACTGTTTCCTGAGATAGATGCATTATTTGGTATTCCTCAACGCCCAGAGTACCACCCCGAAATAGATTGTGGTGTACACACCTTAATGGCACTAAAACAAGCTTGTCAGGCCAACTATGGACTAGATGTACGTTTTGCTGTCTTGGTGCATGATTTAGGGAAAGCACTTACTCCAACTGAGGAATTACCACGGCATATCATGCATGAGGAACGTGGATTAGAACCCGTTACAAACGTATGTGAACGCTTGAAAGTTCCCACACATCTGAAAAATTTAGCTTTAATTGTTTGCAAAGAACATCTGAAATGCCATCAAATCAAAAATTTGAAACCTGGTACTGTATGGCGTTTACTACAACGTTTGGACGTTCTACGAAAACCAGAAAAAGTCATTGCTTTTGTGCAGGCTTGTGAATGCGATGCTAAAGGTCGATTAGGTTTAGAAGATCGCCCTTACCCACAAGCACAGTATATTTTGGATGCCATGCAAATTGTACGGAATATTAGAGCACAGGATTTACCAGAACATGTTCAAGGTGCAGAAATTGGCGAAATGCTCATTCAGTATCGAATTGAGGCATTGGCACAATTCAAACAGCAACACGATGAGTCATAGTTTGGGGATGTAAAAAAGAACCAATAAAAAACCCAGCCACAAGGCTGGGTTTTTTGAAAAGATACGAATTACTTCGCAGCTTCAGCCTGAGCAGCAGCAACTTCTTCTGCAAAGCTCATTTCAGCTTTCTTCTCAATACCTTCACCCACTTCGAAACGAACGAATTGAGCTACAACTGTACCCGTTGCTTTCAATACATCAGCAACTTTCTTGTCGTTGTCGATTACATACATTTGACGGTCAAGTGCAACTTCGTTCAAGTATTTCTCAACTGAACCAGTTACCATTTTCTCAACGATGTTTGCAGGCTTACCTGATTCTAATGCTTTCGCTTCAGCAATTTCTTTCTCTTTAGCGATCAAATCAGCAGAAACAGATTCAGCATTTACTGCAACTGGGTTGAACGCAGCAACGTGCATTGCAATACCTTTACCAGTGTCAGCATCACCTGTGTAAGAAACAACAACACCGATTTTTAAACCGTGCTTATAAACAGCCAAGTTTTCGCCTTCAACGATTTGAGCACGACGAACTTGAATGTTTTCACCAATTTTTTGAACAAGTGCAACACGAGCTTCTTCTACAGTTGCGCCATCTTCAAGCTTAAGTTCAGCAATTTTTGCAGCATCAGTTTCATTTGCAGCAAGTGCAGCAGCAGCAACTTTATCAGAGAAGTTTTTGAAGTTTTCGTCTTTAGCAACGAAGTCAGTTTGACAGTTAACTTCAACAAGAATTGCTTTATTACCGTTTTGGATGATAGTGATCGCACCATCAGCAGCAATGTTACCTGCTTTTTTAGCAGCTTTTGCTTGACCTGATTTACGAAGGTTATCAATCGCAAGTTCAATGTCACCGCCTGCTTCTGTTAATGCTTTTTTGCATTCCATCATTGCAAGACCAGTACGGTCACGTAATTCTTTTACCATGCTTGCAGTAATTGCAGTCATGTTGATCTCCTAAAATCGGTAGAAAATAAATCTGTTCAACAAAAACGGCCCAAAGAAACTCTGGACCGTTTGCAATCTCGACGCTTAATTTGCCACCATTACATGTCGCAAAAATGACAAGCTTGCGTCAAACCGCATTAAGCCTCAGAAGCGTCTTTTGCAGCGTCATCGCCTTTAGCTTGTGCATTCGCTTGTGATTGAGCATATTCTTTACCAGCAAGAATTGCATTTGCCATAGCTGATGCATATAAAGTTACTGCACGGATCGCATCGTCATTACCAGGAATAACATAATCAACGTTATCTGGGTTAGAGTTTGTATCAACGATACCGATTACAGGAATACCTAAGTTTTTCGCTTCTTTGATTGCAATCGCTTCGTGATCAACGTCGATTACAAATAATGCGTCAGGTAAACCACCCATGTTTTTAACGCCGCCTAAAGCACGTTCAAGTTTTTCCATCTCACGAGTACGCTCTAAAGCTTCACGTTTAGTAAGCTTAGCAAAAGTACCATCTTGAGATTGAGTTTGAAGATCTTTTAAACGGTTGATAGATTGGCGAAGTGTTTTCCAGTTCGTCAACATACCACCTAACCAACGGTGATCTACATAAGGTTGACCAGCACGTTGAGCTTGTTCACGGATGATGTTAGAAGCAGCACGTTTAGTACCAACGAACAATACTTTGTTCTTTTTGCTTGCAAGATTGTTAACAAAGTTCAAAGCATCATTTAACGCAGGAACAGTGTGCTCAAGGTTGATGATGTGAATTTTGTTACGCGCGCCGAAAATATATTGACGCATTTTTGGATTCCAAAAACGAGTTTGGTGACCAAAGTGTGCGCCTGCTTGAAGAAGGTCGCGCATGCTTACGTTGTAATCTGCCATTTTCTTTACCTTAAAGTTTGGGTTAGGCCTCCATATATCCGCATTCTCCACCTATTGCTAGGCACCCAGAGTAATGTGTCGATATATGTGCGGATTTTTGATAACTATTCATCAGTTTTTCGCACAACTTTTATAAGCAAAATTGTCACGAAAAGCATTTGATAAAATAGGCGGCTATTTATACCATAGACGCTTGCAAATTACCAAAAGTTTTTAGAGATCATGAACACGACTTACACAGCTCCTCGTCGATTAATCAAAACGCCCGAAGAAATTGAAAAGATGCGTGTTGCAGGAAAACTGGCGGCTGAAATTTTAGACATGATTAAGCCGTATATTAAAGCAGGCGTAAATACCCTAGAACTTGATACAATTTGTCGTAATCACATTGAAAATGTACAACAAGCAATTCCAGCATGTGTTGGCTATGGCGCTGCACCTGGTCGCCCAGCATTTCAACATTCGATTTGTACTTCGGTTAACCATGTCGTTTGTCATGGTATTCCCTCTGAAAGTAAAGTTTTAAAAAATGGTGATATTCTCAATATTGATGTAACAGTCATTAAAGATGGTTATCACGGCGATACCAACATGATGTATATCGTCGGTGGAGAGACTTCTATTCTTGCAAATCGTCTCTGCCAAGTTGCACAAGAAGCCATGTATCGTGGTATGGCTACGGTTAAACACGGCTCTTATCTTGGCGATATTGGACATGCAATCCAACAATATGTTGAGTCTGAACGTTTTAGTGTTGTGCGTGAATATTGTGGTCATGGTATTGGCAATGTCTTCCATGATGAACCACAAGTTTTACACTATGGTCAGAAAGGTACGGGTATGCGCTTAGAAGCAGGCATGACGTTTACGATTGAGCCAATGGTCAATGCAGGGGTTTGGCAAACAAAACTTTTAGGTGACAAATGGACTGTGGTTACTAAAGACCACAAGCTTTCAGCTCAATATGAACATACCATTTTGGTAACAGAAACAGGCATCGAAGTACTTACTGCTCGCCCTGAAGAAGATTTATCTCGTTTTATGTAATTTATTTCGTTAAAGAAAAGCTACTTCGGTAGCTTTTTTTCATATTCATAATTTCTTCATTAATTCATCTAAATCAAACAAAAGTCTTCATAAGCATAACAATTATAAATTTTAACTAAACAAACCATTTAATAAAAAACGTTATTTTTATCAGAATAAAAAGTTCCTTATAAATCGGACATGGAGTCCTCACTATGAAAAAACGCATGCTATGCATTGCAATAGGAATTGCTGCAACCCTACCCACTATGAGCTTTGCGGAGTCACCTTATTTTAGTTTAAAAGATGGAGATGGTTTCAAACGTTTCTCTCTTTCAGCTGGTTGGTTACATGCCATGCCACAAGGTTCTGCAAATCCTATTAATATCAATACGACTGTAGCTGAGGGAACACAATCTAAAGTAGGTGATGTGTCTAAACAAGCCGTACTAGATGCAGCAGTCAAAGATTCCAATCCTATCGTTTACGGTGCCATTAATTTATGGCCAACCGATACTGTATCGGGTCTTGCAACAGGTACAGCTACCATTAAAGGATTATCTAACTGGCAAAGCCAAGGAACAGGTTTAGAAGCAGACAATGTAGATACCGTTGGTATTATGGCAAATTATCACTTTACTGATAATTTATCTCTAGAGATTAAGGCCGGAATTCCTCCAAAAGTTGATATTAAAGGGAAAGGCGACATATACGCGCCATTAAGTGGATCAGCAAGTACTATTTTAGGTGATATTGACTTAAAACAGGATCTTCATATCACAGATCTGACCCAAGGAGGCAAAGCAGCAACTGCACGTGCTTGGCTACCTGCGGTGGAACTCCATTACCAGTTTGGTAAATCAGGCGTGAATAAATTCCGACCTTACGTTGGCGCAGGCGTGATGTATGCTTATTTTAATGATCTTAAAATGAACTCGGGCATAGAATCTGATTTAGTAAAAGCTGGTCACATGATCCAAAATATCCATGACGGCAAAGCGGGAGCTGCCTTAGATGGTAAGACATCATCAGCAGATCCTATTGTCAAATTGGAAGCGACTGATACTTTTGCTCCGATTGTCACAGTAGGTGCAACTTATGATTTCAATCCCAATTGGTTTGCCGTTGGATCAGTTTCTTATTCAAAAATGAATAATGAAGCAAAAATTTATGTGACTGACCGCAATACAGGTAAAGAGTTGATCCAAGCAAATACTAAAATTGATATAGACCCACTCATTACTTATTTAGGCGTTGGCTATCGTTTTTAGACAAAACTTTAAAAAACAGCTTCGGCTGTTTTTTTATTTATCGCCACCTTTTAAATCATCATTCATAAAAAAACATGCACCAATTGCAATCATTTTCGAAATAATGAAGAAACATAAATATCAATAAAGCATATGAGATTCATTGATAAATAACATTCATCAATACAAATAATATTATAAATATAATTATATATTTACAATCATATGGTTAATTTTAAATTTTGATCAAATTTGTTTTTTGGCACACCCCTTGCTTAGTAACAAGCATCATGAATCAACGATGATTCATAAAAAATTTGCTGACGGCCAATGAAGTCCGTTCTGTTCGGTTTGTGTATGCAGAAATATTGTATAGCAAAAATATATTTCGTTCAGTTCAGGGGAAGGCTATGTCTTCAAAAATGAATCTAAATGCTAAAAAATCAACTGAAATAAAATTATTTAGCTTTTCAACGCCTGCCATGCGTGCTTTTCATATGACTTGGCTCGCATTCTTTGTATGTTTCTTCGCTTGGTTTGCTTGTGCACCCTTAATGCCAGTCATCAAAGGTGAATTTAATCTAACCAAAGACCAAATCGCAAACATCAATATCGCTGCGGTTGCAATCACAATTCTGATCCGACTCATTGTTGGCCCACTCTGTGACAAGTATGGACCACGCAAAACCTACACTGCTCTTCTCATTGTTGGCAGTATCCCTGTTTTCGGTGTTGCAGCAGCAAATACTTATGAATCGTTCTTGTTTTTCCGTCTCTTGATTGGTGCTATTGGTGCAAGCTTCGTCATCACCCAGTATCACACCAGTGTCATGTTTGCCCCGAATGTTGTCGGCACAGCCAATGCGGCTTCTGCAGGTTGGGGAAATGCGGGTGGAGGTGCAACACAAGCAATCATGCCACTAATTCTCGGTGCAATTGTGATGTTTGGTGTAGAACAAGCAATGGGCTGGAGAATTGCACTGCTTGTACCTGGCATTATGATGGTAATTGTTGGTGTACTTTATTGGAAACTTACCCAAGACTGTCCACAAGGTGATTTCAAAGAATTACGTGCGAACGGTGTCGAAGTTGGTAGCGGTAAAAAAGGTGGAATGGCGATTTTAATGCAGGCAGCACGTAACTACCGCGTTTGGATCCTATTTGTCTCTTATGCAGCATGTTTCGGTATCGAAATCTTCATTCATAACATTGCGGCAATGTACTATGTTGACCACTTCAACATGGGTTTAAAAGAAGCAGGTTTAACTGCGGGTATCTTTGGTCTACTTGCCTTATTCGCTCGTGCTTTAGGTGGAATTGTTTCAGATAAAGTTGCGATTTCAAAAGGTTTAGATGGTCGTACAAAAGTATTATTTATTCTTATCTTATGTGAAGGCTTGTTCCTCATTCTCTTCTCACAAATGAATACTGTAGCTCTTGCTATTATTAGCATGACGGTCTTCGCGCTATTCACGCATATGTCTTGCGGAGCAACTTATGCTTTAGTTCCTTTCATTGACCGTAATGCACTTGGTGGTGTGGCGGGCATTATTGGGGCTGGTGGTAATGTTGGTGCGGTTGCAGCAGGCTTCCTACTTAAAGGCTTACTAGATGTTCAAACTTGCCTCATGATTTTAGGTGGTCTTGTAACTGTGGCCGCTTTCGGTGTCATTCTCATCCGCTTCTCTGTAGAACATAAAACGAAAGAACAACAACTGTTTGACCAAGCTATGCTTGAACGCAACTCTATCACCTCTTAATCATCATTCACTTAGTGCGGGGAAACTTACCTTTCCCCTGCACAATCAAAATTAAATCCAGAAATTATAATCTCTCAGGGGTCTCAATATGAAATTGAATCTTCTTAGCTTTGCTATGCTCAGTGTTTTAACAACTACGACATTTGCCGCAGATAACTTTTTAAGTCAAACTCAATTTTCTCTCGATAGTCGCTTACGTTACGAACTAGTTGACCAAGATAATAAGCTAAAAAATGCTGATGCTTGGACTTTGAGACTACGCCCTTCACTGGAAACTGGCTCTTGGCATGGCTTAAGCGCATTTGTGCAAGGAGAAGGAACTGTCGAAATTAATGATCATTTCAATAGCACACGTAATGCTGAAACAAACTACAGTACAGTCCCTGATCCTCAAAACCTACAATTGAATCAAGCTTATTTAAAATATGCTTATAGTCCAAAGTTTGATTTAAGTATTGGTCGTCAAGCTATTAATTTAGATAATCAGCGCTTTGTAGGCTCCGTAGCTTGGCGTCAAAATGATCAAACCTTTGATGCGATTAGTTTAAATATTAAACCTTGCAAAGAGTTTGGTTTGTATTATGCCTATATTGATCAAATCAATACTATTTTTGGTAGTGAAGATGTAAAACCTAAATTTGTAGCAGCCCAAAATGGTAAACAAAACAGTCAAATTCATTTAATTCAAGCTAAAATGAATTACAACCCATTGTTGAACGCAACATTATATGGGTATTTGATGGATTTCGAGGATTTAAGTGCTTGGTCAAATCAAACCTATGGCTTACGCTTAACAGGTAAGAAAAACAATTTTAGATACGTTGCTGAATATGCCAAACAAAGTGAATATGCTGAGCAACATATAAATTATGATGCTGATTATTATGGATTAGAATTAGGTTATAGCATCACGGATAAAGGCTCAGCACTGGGTGAAATCACACTTGGCTATGAAGTGCTTGGTAGTGATGATGGAAAAATTGCATTTCAAACCCCATTGGCGACTAAACATAAGTTCAACGGATGGGCTGACTTATTCTTGACAACGCCCGCGAATGGTTTAACTGACTTGTACATTTCATCAAGTTTTAATGTATTTGGTAAAGGTAAATTAGGCACTGAACTACATCAATATCGTAGTGATGAAAAAAATATGGATTATGGTCAAGAATTCTCTATTTCTTATTCTCATGCTTTGCCTATTAAAGGTTTGTCTGCCCTAGCAAAACTCTCAGATTATCAAGCGGAAGAGTTTTCTGTAGATACTCAAAAGTTATGGTTGCAAATGGATTATAAATACTGATATTGAGTCGTTGTAATCTAATTATAAAAAAACTGTCATCAAATCATCAAATTTCGATGGTGTAATAAAAAATAAAAAACTCCAAAATTTGCAAAAAGCTTGCTGATCGACCTTTATCAGCAAGCTTTTTTCTTTTCATAAATAAAAAGGCTACCTCAGTAGCCTTTCATATTCAAATTAAATCATAAGATCATATTAGTCTTGAGGCTTAGGCAATGGGATATATTGCGACTGTGCATTTTGTTGGGTTTTTCTCTCTCCAACTTTAACTTGCATGCTCTGTTGCTTACCATCGCGTTCAACCACCACATCAATCACACTTTGTGGTGCTTGCAATGCAACATAGTTGATTAAATGTGAAGCTGAAGTAATTTGCTCATTATTGACTTGAATAATTTTATCGCCGCGTTTTACACCTGCAGCATCTGCTGGACCATCACGCAAGACATCAGCAACAACGACTCCAACAGGTTTCGCAGCCAATACGTCCTCATCCATGGTATTAGGAATTAAGCTAATACCTAACCAACCACGAACAACACGACCATCTTTCAAAATTGAATTTAATACTTGCTGACAAATTTTCGCTGGAATTGCAAAACCAATCCCTAACGAACCGCCTGATTGAGAGAAAATCGCAGTATTTACGCCGATTAAATTCCCCGCAACGTCAATTAATGCACCACCTGAATTACCTGGATTGATCGCCGCATCAGTTTGAATAAAGTCTTCATAGGTATTGATACCTAAATCTGAACGACCTGTCGCCGAAATAATCCCTTGCGTAACTGTTTGTCCCACGCCAAATGGATTACCGATTGCAAGTACAACATCGCCAACTTCATTGCCACTGAGTTTAAACGGTAGGACAGGAAGCTTGTCTAACTCAATTTTAATCACAGCTAAATCAGTATCAGGATCTGTACCAATGACTTTCGCTTCAGCACGACGACCATCATGCAATGCCACCACAATATGCTCTGCCTGAGCAATCACATGGTTATTGGTTAGAATATAACCATCTGCACGAACGATAACACCTGAACCTAAACTATTTTCATTTTGAGGCTGTTGAGGGGCTTGATTACCAAAAAACTCACGAAATACAGGATCATTCAATAAAGGATGATTCATCTGTTTCACTTTCTGAGTGGTAAAGATATTCACCACAGCAGGCGCAGCAACTTTTACGGCAGCACTATACGAAACCACGCCACCCGTTCGGGTTGTATCAATCAGTGGCTCCACTTTTTCGGCAGGCATTTTAACGCCATCGGCAGCGACTGTTGGCTTCGGCTGATGCAATTTTTGCCAGCTTAGGAAACTAATGATAACAAGAATGAGTAATACCCAAGGTAACCATGTAAATGCACGGCGCACGTTTATTATCCTCTAGGCGAACAATGGAGTTAATATATTGAAGAACAGGAATTTTCCACTATTGTAAAGTAAATTACCTAAAATCAATGCAAAAGTTAAAAAAGTTTTGTCTAGCTTTAGTTACATTTAAAAATATGCTTTTATTAAGCTGAATCTATAAATGTCATTCAGTTGAGGAATCGCATGGCAAATTTGCATGATATTGTGCAATGGTGTAATCAAACTTTAAAAGTTAGTGATTTTAAAGATTACGCACCCAATGGCTTACAAATTGAAGGCACGCCTGAGGTAAATAAAATAGTCTGTGCTGTTACAGCCTCAGAAGATGCAATTAATGCAGCTATTGCGCAGCAAGCAGATGCCTTACTTGTCCATCATGGTTACTTTTGGAAAGGTGAAGCCTACCCTATTACAGGTATGCGTGGTAATCGAATCAAAAAATTAATTCAGAACAACATCTCTTTGATCGCCTACCATTTGCCTTTAGACTCACATCCCACACTTGGCAATAATGTCGCAATTGCAGATTTAATCGGTTTACAAAATCTAGAAGCTTTAGATCCATTCGAAAAACATCCGATTGGAAATATAGGCTATTTGGAAAGTCCATTAAGCCCAGAGCAATTTAAAACAAATTTACAGGCTATTTTTGATCTTAATGTGATTCATTTGCCGAGCGAGAAAACTCAAATCCAAAAAGTAGGATTTTGCACAGGCGGCGCTCAAGATTTTATTAATAAAGCAGCAGAAAAAGATTGTGATGCTTATATTTCTGGCGAAGTCAGTGAGCGTACTTTTTATGAAGCTAAAGAATTAGGGGTTCATTATTTTGCCTGTGGTCATCATGCAACGGAACGATATGGCGTACAACGTCTTGCTCAAGCAATTAAAAATCAGTTTGCTGTAGAAACGATCTATTTTGAACTAAATAATCCAATTTAATAGAATTGACGAATCCGATTTTATTTATCGTTTTTAATTGAACCTTTATTGTATATCGTTCTTTAAAAGACTGCCCTATTATGTTTGGAATCATTTACAATAGAGCCACTTAACTTAAAACCCAGCAATTGCAAGGATTGGAACATGACAACCATTACTTTACCTGCACTTCCATATGGCTATGATGACTTAGCTCCGCACATTACTCGCGAAACTTTAGAATACCATCACGATAAACATCACAATACTTATGTTGTTAACTTAAACAACCTAATCAAAGGCACTGACCTTGAAGGTAAAACTTTAGAAGAAATCATCAAAGCATCTGCTGGTGACGCTTCTAAAGCAGGTATCTTTAACAATGCTGCACAAGTATGGAACCACACATTCTACTGGAACAGCATGAAACCAAACGGTGGTGGTAAACCAACTGGCGCAATCGCAGCTAAAATCGAAGAAGCTTTTGGTAGCTATGAAAAATTTGCAGAAGAATTCACTGCTGCTGCAACGACTCAATTCGGTTCAGGCTGGGCTTGGTTAGTTGCTGACGAAGTAAATGGTAAATTATCAATTACTAAAACTGCAAATGCAGATACTCCACTTGCTCACGGTCAAATCGCAGTATTAACAATCGACGTTTGGGAACATGCTTACTACATCGACTTCCGTAACTTACGTCCAAAATACATCGCAACTTTCCTAGAAAACCTAGTGAACTGGGACTATGCAAATGCAAAACTTGCTGGTCAACCAGCAGGTGTTGAGAAATAATTTTTATTTCTTGAATAAAAACTGCCCACTTCGGGCAGTTTTTTTATGCGTAAAACCTAAAAAGCATATTTATCAAGCAAACAATTCATTTTATTTAATATTCTTATTGACGCATACGTTTTTCATGCCTAAAATGCGCGTCAGATTCTCCCATAGCTCAGTCGGTAGAGCGACGGACTGTTAATCCGCAGGTCCCTGGTTCGAGCCCAGGTGGGAGAGCCAAGATTCTAAAAAACCCTGATCTGATCAGGGTTTTTTTATTGTAAATGCTTTAATTTATTGTCATCCTTCTTGTAACCCTATGTATTTTTTATGTTGCATCGCGTATATGTTTTAGCCCTGCGCCCTTTTCAACCCTATAATAAAAAACGATGGTCATATTAAGGAAAACCATAATGAAGAAACTACTTCTCAGTTTGTTATTCTTATGCAGTCCAGTCATGGCTGCACAAACAACATGGTATGCAGGCTCGACTTATAAGGGTACTGTGACTGTCCCTATTGAAAATGGGCCAAATGTGGTCTGGAAGTGTAATGGTAAAGTTTGTAGCATGTCTGGGCCCTGGGGCAATGACCTGTCTCTGGACTCCTGTCAAAATCTGGTTTTGCGTATTGGCAAGATTAGCTATTATAAAAATTCAGTGGGAGCAAGCTGGACAGCGCATTCGTCCCAATTAGCCCAATGCAATCAGGTTGCACGTTAATATAGCGATTTTAAGCACTTAACAGTTTATTATTTACACTGATTTTACTTGACTATAAACGTCTTGCCCCCTAAAATTCACTCCAGATTCTCCCATAGCTCAGTCGGTAGAGCGACGGACTGTTAATCCGCAGGTCCCTGGTTCGAGCCCAGGTGGGAGAGCCAAAATTCTCAAAAGCCCTGATCAATAATCGGGGCTTTTTTTATATTAAGTACAATGCATACCTTTAAAAATATATGGTCTTATCATAATGCGTCTTATATCGCCAGAAACTGCACCAAAATTTCAACTTATAGATAGCCATGGCAAAGTAGTTCGACTGGACTCAGGTAAACGCACTTTACTTGCATTTTTTCGTGATACAAACTGTCCTTTTTGTAATTTTAGAATTTTCCAATTAACACAACATTATAAAAAACTTTCGGATGAAGGCTTAGAAATCATTGCATTTTTTTCATCAACACATGAAGAAGTCAATGAATTTGTAAGAAAACGCCCTCGCCCTTTTACGATCGTCGCCGATCCTGAAAATATCGCCTATAAAGCTTATGGTATTGAACGATCAATGGCACGCTCTGCTTATAGCGTTTTTCGACATTTCGTCTCATGGGTTTTAGGCATCAAAATAATTGGGGCTGAGGGTTTAAAAAAGAATCTACAAAATCCAAGTGATATTATGCCAGCAGATTTTTTAATTGATGAGCAAGGTTATATTATTGAAACATATTACGGTTCTGATGCTAGCGACCACATTCCATTTGAAAATATTTATAAATTTTTAAATGCTGATCAGAACCCTAAGTAGTTTACAACACCTCGTGTTTAATTGATTTATGCAAAAATGGTGTGTTTAGCGACTAGGCACACCGCTATGGAAACGGAACGTATCATCTGGCGTTAAAATTAGATTCTTTTCCACTTCACGGATATGTTCAATCCGCTGCTGAATATTTTCTTCTGGATCTTTAAGTTTGGCAGTTTTTGCAACATCCAATGCCAGTGCCAGATAATCCTCAAAATGACGAGATTCCGATTTAAGCAAGTAACGATAGTAACGTCCAAGTTCATCGTCTACAACAGGTGCCAGCGCATAGAAGCGCTCACACGAGCGTGCTTCGACAAATGCGCCAATAATCATCACATCAATCAATGCTTCAGGTTCATAAGTACGGATTTCTTTACGTAATCCACCTGCATAGCGCCCTGCACTCAAACCCTTCCACTCTTGGCCACGTTTGTTCATGAATTCCAAAACCTGCTCATAATGCAGCATTTCTTCACGCACCAATTGCGCCAATTTCACTTGCAGATCTGTAAAAAAGCTATAGCGGAACATCAGGTTCATTGCTGTACTTGCCGCTTTTTTCTCACAGTTGGCATGGTCTTGCATTAAGATGTCAAGGTTATTCACCGCTTCATCTAGCCACGCCTGAGGAGTGGTACAACCTAAAAATGCAATGACAGGTTGCATTAACTCATCATAATTTACACTACTCATCAACTTATCTCGCAGCAGCCTGAATCGCTGCTTTCATATCTGTTACTGCTTGAGTCAAACCAACGAATACACTATCGGCAATAATCGAATGACCAATGTTGAGTTCATAAATTTGTGGAATTGCTGCAATTGCTGCCACATTATCCAAATTCAAACCATGCCCGGCATTCACAACTAAACCTTTAGCTGCTGCATATTCAGCACCTTTGATAATACGAGCTAATTCAGCTTGTTGCTGCTCATCTGTCTCGGCATCAGCATAAGCACCCGTATGGATTTCAATGGTTGGTGCACCACATGCGACAGCTGCGTCAATTTGTGCAAAATCTGCATCGATAAACAAAGACACATCACTGCCAATCGCTTTCAGTGCTTCAGTTGCCGCCTTCACTTTTTCAAAATGCCCAACCACGTCCAATCCACCTTCGGTGGTCACTTCCTGACGGCGTTCAGGCACGAAACACACATGCTGGGGTTGAATCTCTTTGGCAAACGCAACCATTTCATCAGTTACCGCCAATTCCAAATTCATACGTGTTTTTAATAATGGACGCATACGACGTACATCATCATCTTGTATATGACGGCGATCTTCACGCAAATGTAAAGTAATCCCCTCAGCACCAGCCTGTTCACACAACAAAGCAGCCTGAACTGGATCAGGGTAAGTTGTACCACGTGCTTGTCTTAATGTCGCAACATGATCAATGTTTACACCTAAGATTGCAGCCATAAAAAATATCCTATCGGTTTAGCCCTGAATCATTATTTTCAATACATCAGGAATATCAAGTTTGTGTACTTTGAATCCAAAGTTGACGGCTTTTCAGCGGTCGATCACCCAACAAGGCGCTAATCATTTGACGGTATAGTTTACCCAATAATTGCAATTGTTCGTGAGAAAAATCCCGCCCATCTTCATAACTTTGCATGGATGCAATCAATCTACCATCAAGTGTTGAACGCGAAGCTTGCGAAACTGGTAAAAAACCATCATTGAGTTGAAATTGATAATGCTGGTTGACCTGAATGTCTTGTTGACTCGCATCTATTGAGAAATCAATGGCGTAGCCAAGTTCCACCAATAGTACATGCTCAAATTGACGCAAAATCTGCCTAAGAAATACAGCAGCTTGTTCGTGTGTCGCCAATTGCTGTAACAGCACTAAAATTAACTGATATTGTTCAAATGTTTGCGGCATCATCTCTTCTAAGGGACATAGTCGCAATAGAATTTCATTTAAATAAAAACCAGCAAAAAATGCATCACCATGAAAGAATACAGGTTGATTCAGAATTTCCAGTTTTGTGAAGTTTTTTAGTTCAGATTTGCCCGTGGCTTGCAGACGAATTGGCTGATATTGTGGCGGTGGGGTCTGTCTTAGAATCCCATCCACCCGACCATATTCTTGTGTAAATAAATGCACAATATGACTTTTTTCACGATATTTACGATGATGAATCAAATAACCATGTAGGACTTCATTGCGCATCATAGTACGAGACTAGTCCTTCTTTTTCTCATCCTTTTCTTCATCATCGCCATCGGGAATCACTGCGCCAACAACCGCAGCAGTTCCTTTAACAACACCTTTAGTGGTCTTATAAGCAACTTTAACAGGTACAGTCACAACCTTGTGAATACAGCCTTGCAACATGAATACACATGTCACAATCGCGAGTATACGAATTGTTGTTTTCACACCTGTTTCCATTGTCTTAAAACCTGTTAAATATCGCTATAACCCAAGCTTTTTAACGCACGCTCATCATCAGACCAACCACCTTTGACTTTTACCCAAAGCGTTAGCATAATTTTTTGTTCAAACATTTTTTCCATATCTGTACGTGCATCCATGCCGATGCTTTTCAGCTTCGCACCTTTATCGCCAATCACAATAGCTTTTTGCCCTTGGCGTTCTACAAAAATGGTCGCATCAATATACGTACATGGCGGCTTTAAACGACCTGTTTTTTCATTTACTGCTGCTTCTTCGGTTTTAAATGATTCAATTTGAACCGTTAAATCATATGGAAGCTCTTCACCTAACTGACGCATAATTTTCTCACGAATGATCTCACTCGCAAGGAAACGCTCAGAACGATCAGTAATTTGATCTAATGAATACAAAGGTGGTTGATACGGCAGATATTTTTCAATCGTGTCACGCAAATGATCTAGATTTGCACCACGCAATGCTGAAACCGGAACAATTTCAGCAAAATTCATAAGCTTGGCACGCTCTCGAATCAGCGGTAAAGCCTCATTTTTATTTTCAAATGTATCCAGCTTATTGATCACTAGAATCACTGGCATATCAGCATGTTTAAGCTTTTCCAAAACCAATTCATCGTTTTGAGTCCACTTTTGTGCATCAACCACAAATAAAACCAAATTCACATCACGCAATGCAGAATGTGCCGCACGATTCATCATCTTATTGATCGCACGTACTTCTTTTTTATGCATCCCAGGAGTATCTACAAATACCGCCTGTGATTTCTCACGCGAGTCAATACCCACAATCTTGTGGCGTGTGGTTTGTGGCTTACGTGAAGTAATCGATAGTTTTTGACCCAAGATGTGGTTCATCAAAGTCGATTTTCCTACATTTGGACGACCAACAATAGCCACAAAACCGCTTTTGAAATCTGAGGGAATAGTCGTTCCCTGAGAACTAAAAAATTGATCAACTAGATTATTGCCATCTTGCTGTTCAGTTGCTTCTGGCTTATTTTCTTCTGAATGAGACATCAGGTTATTGCTCCAATAATTTTAAAATCTCTGCCGCTGCCGTTTGTTCGGCAAAACGACGACTTGAGCCCTCGCCTATAATTTTTGGCAATCCCGCTACATCACATTCCACTTTGAAATGTTGATTCGGGGCATCACCCTGAATATCTACAACCTCGTAAACTGGGAGAGGTTTTTTACGTGCTTGTAAATACTCTTGCAAACGTGATTTAGGGTCTTTCAGCTGATCGGTCGGTTCGATATGATCAAGATATGGTTCATACCATTTTAGCACAATGCGTTCGAGCAAGTTGAGATCATTACTGTCTAAATAAATAGCACCAATAATGGCTTCAACCGTATCAGCCAGAATTGACTCTCGGTGGTGTCCACCTGATTTTAACTCGCCTGTGCTTAAAATTAATGACCGACTGAGTTGCAAATCATTTGCGATTTTTCCTAATGCTTCTTGTCGAACCAAAGTCGCACGCATTCGCGTTAAACGACCTTCATTTTCCAACGGATAGGTATTGTACAAATAATTTGCAACGATCATTCCTAATAATGCATCGCCTAGAAATTCTAGGCGTTCATAATTATGTTTATGACTGACCGAGCGATGGGTCAAAGCCAGTTTTAACAATTCAAACTGTTTAAACTGGTAACCTATTCGACCTTGCAGCCGTGTATCATTGAGTTTGGTTTGCAGATTTTTGGTCAAAAGTCTTCTCAAAATTCATAACTAAACTAATATTCAATACGAAAGGCTTACGCACTTCATACTTTTTCATTACAACTAAATCATCTTTATAAGTAACTTCAGCAATATCCTTGAAATGTATATCACGAATATTATTCATCTCTAAACGTTGATCCATCTGAGTATAAAATTTACTTGGTGTAATATTTTTAGGACTATCTTTTAATAATCCTTCAATTTGAGTATCAATAATTTTGTCATCCCAATAGGCAGGCCATATTGCAACTGCCGCCTTTACAAATATCGCAAAGAAAATAATTCCGAATAATATCGCGATATAGGATGCCCCTTGTTGAGATTTACGCATCTGCATACTTCCTATGTATTTTTATTAGTTAATCTTACCATTGCGATTGAAACTTGGCAGGTTAAAACCAGGTTCTTTATGCATCCAAATATAAAAAGCGCGACCAGTTAAATTCGCTTCAGGGACAAATCCCCAAAAACGACTGTCTGCACTTTGATCTCTATTATCACCCATTGCAAAATACTGTCCTTTCGGCACAGTTACTTCCCAATCCTGCCCATTACTTTGAATAAAAACATTATTTTCTTTGGCAACAAATGGAACGAGTGCGTCAGCTCCACGTAACTTTGCAAATTGAAATTGTTCTGCTAAAGGATTACGACCATCTAAATAACGAATTAAATGCTGGTGTTCACCTAATGTTTCTTTAAAGTAATAAACTGTAGGAGTTTCTAATTGATCTTTATCACGTTTAAATTCAGTTGCGACTTTAGCAATTTGCTTCCCATTAATAGTTAATTGGCCAGCTTTAAACTGAATATGGTCGCCTGGCAAACCCACCACACGCTTAATATAGCTAATGGTTGGTTGTGGTGGATAACGAAATACGATCACTTCACCACGTTTTGGCTCACCTACATCAATTACTTTTGCATTTACAATCGGTAAGCGCACACCATAATCAAATTTATTTACTAAAATAAAATCACCTGTTTCTAAGGTAGGCACCATAGAATCAGATGGGATATTAAATGGTTCATATAAGAAAGAACGAAGGATTAAGACTACTGCTAACACAGGCCAAAAATCATATGCCCACGTTATAACAAAATTTTCCTGATCACGCCCTTTATTTGCACGTTGTTTTAGTACAAATTTATCGAGTAGCCACACTAGAAAAAAAATTAGTGTAACTGGTACCAGAATCAAATTAAAATCAAAATCCACACGCCCTCTCTCACAGCACAGCTGCTCGTCTTGTAGCGAGGTTTGAAAAACCACCTCGCTCATCTTTTCTTTATCTATCCACTTTCAATACGGCTAAGAACGCTTCTTGAGGAATTTCAACACTTCCTACTTGTTTCATACGTTTCTTACCTTCCTTTTGTTTCGCAAGAAGTTTCTTCTTACGTGAAACGTCACCACCATAACATTTTGCCAATACATTCTTACGCATGGCTTTTACGGTAGAGCGTGCAATGATTTGTGCACCAATTGCCGCTTGAATTGCAACATCATACATTTGGCGTGGAATCAAATCTTTCATCTTCTCAACCAACGCAATACCGCGATGACGCGCATCTTGACGGTGGCAAATCATTGCCAGAGCATCCACCTTTTCGCTATTAATTAACACGTCAACCTTAACTAAAGCTGAACTCTCAAAACGCACGAAGTTGTAATCTAAAGATGCAAAACCACGTGAACAAGATTTCAACTTATCAAAGAAATCCATGACCACTTCTGCCATAGGAATTTCAAAAGTGATTGAAACTTGATTACCTAAGAATTTCATATCTTTTTGAACACCGCGACGTTCAATACACAAGGTCATGACATTACCTAAATATTCTTGTGGCACAAGAATATGACACTCTGCGATCGGCTCACGCAAATCTTCAACTGTTGAACCATCAGGCATTTTTGATGGGCTGTCGATATAAATAATATCGCCTTTTTTAGTCAATGCTTCATAAATTACTGTCGGCGCAGAACTGATTAGATCAAGATCGTATTCACGCTCTAAACGCTCTTGTACAATTTCCATATGAAGCATGCCTAGGAAGCCACAACGGAAACCAAAACCTAAAGCATCTGAACTTTCTGGTTCAAAGAACAGCGCTGAGTCATTAATTTGTAATTTTTGTAGCGCTTCACGGAATGGTTCAAAGTCACTAGCATCAATTGGGAAAAGACCCGCATAGACCTGCGGTTTAACCTTTTTAAAACCTGGTAAAATAGCAACATCTGGTGTGTTCGACAAAGTAATTGTATCGCCCACAGGCGCACCAAAAATATCTTTAATACCAGCGATCACGAAGCCAACTTCACCCGCTTCGAGAATATCTGTTTCAGTATGTTTAGGATTGAATACGCCAACAGATGTAACTGGGTGAGTTTGCCCCGTTGATTTCACCAACATTTTGTCGCCCTTGCGGATACGACCTTGTTTGATTCGAACGAGAGAAACAACTCCTAAATAGTTATCAAACCATGAGTCGATAATTAATGCTTGTAAAGGTGCATCGCGATCACCTTCTGGTGCTGGAATCACATCTACTAGGCGCTCTAAAACACCTTCAACCCCCAAACCAGTTTTTGCTGAACAGGTTGGCGCATCTGTCGCTTCAATTCCGATAATTTCTTCAATTTCGTGAATGACACGCTCAGGTTCAGCTTGAGGTAAATCAATCTTATTTAAGATGGGTAAAACTTCTAACCCTTGCTCAATTGCCGTATAGCAGTTTGCTACTGACTGTGCCTCAACACCTTGCGCAGCATCGACGACTAAAAGCGCACCTTCACATGCGGCCAAAGAGCGTGACACTTCATAAGAAAAGTCGACGTGCCCTGGTGTATCGATAAAGTTCAATTGATACTCTTGACCATTTGGATGGGTGTAATACAAGGTTACCGATGCAGCTTTAATGGTAATCCCACGCTCACGCTCAAGCTCCATAGAGTCTAATACTTGAGCTTGCATCTCGCGATCTTGTAAACCACCACACATTTGAATGAATCGATCTGCCAAGGTTGATTTACCATGGTCAATGTGAGCAATAATCGAGAAATTACGTATATTTTTGATATCTACGGATTTTTTAGCTTGCGCCATGGGTTACCTTAACAAAATAGAATGCTCGAAACTTATAACAAGTCATGAGCCAAAGCGGTTTAACAAAATTGTCGGGGATTATAGCAGAACAGCATTTCAAAGTATTCAAAATAATTATCCCATCAAAGCCTCTAGATGGTGATTTCAGTCCTTCGATTTACTCATATAAAGTTGAAAAATCCATCGGATTTAAATCCAACCCAATCGGTTGGTAGGCATGAGTAAAACTCGGTGACATACGCTTTGGACGACCTGTTGTAATTTCAATACACGCCCATTTAGTATTCCCTACGAATAAAATACTTTGATCCTTTGGACGGTAAAATGCGTACTGACGAAAGGAATAGAGCGCATTAATATCATCTAACCATGTCCGTAAGATGATTTCTTCACCTTCAAGTGCTGCTTTCCGATATTGAACATGATGCTCTACCGCCACCATTGCATGTTTGAGTTCTAAATATTGAGCTAGACCTAAACCTAATTTTTCAATATGCGCTGCTGCGACATCTTGCATCCACTGAATATACATGACGTTATTGACATGACCTAAAATATCAATATGTTCAGGCTGTACAGTTATTCTCAAATCAAAAATAGTACTCATAAACCTACTTATTTCGTCAATCCAAGCTCAGTCGCATACACTAATCTAAACACTTATACATTACAAAATAAAAACCACCCTATTTCAGGGTGGTTTTAAAAAACTAACTATAGCTTAAGGCAAACGTAAACCTAAAATTGCACGCTGGCCTTGGCGAATAATAGCTACTCGAGCAACACTATTTTTTGGTAGGGCCGCCATTGTTTTTACAAACATTTGACTATTTAAAATAGGTGTACCATTCACTTGAAGGATAACATCACCTGCAACAATGTTTGACAATGATGCTAAGCTACCGCGTTTAACATCCTGCACCAATATCCCACCACGGACATCCAATTTTGCTTGCTCTTCAGGCGTTAAATTACGAATGCTCATTCCAAGACCACTGGTTGGATTGTTTTTATCCTCAGCGGCTGGCGTATCATCTGGTGCAGTACCTAAAGTTGCTGAAATAGTGCGGACTTTATCGTCACGTAATACTTCTAATTGAACAGTCTGACTAGGTGCTACGCGATTTAATACATTTAACAAATCGCTAGTACGGGAAATAGAAGAACCATTAATTTTTAAAATCACATCCCCAGACTTTAAACCTGCTTTTTCAGCCGGTGACTTCGGTGTAACTTGATTAATCAACGAGCCTTCTGGTTTTGGTAATTTGTATGCTTCTGCAAGGTTACGATCAATATCTTGCAACATCACGCCAAGGTATGAACGAGTTACTTTACCATTGCTTTTAAGCTGTTGAACTACATCCATCGCGACATCAATAGGAATAGAGAATGACAAGCCCATATAACCGCCAGTACCACTAAAGATACGCGAGTTAACACCAACCACCTCACCATGTTGGTTAAATAACGGACCACCAGAGTTACCAGGGTTTAATGCAGCATCTGTTTGAATGAATGGAACTGACGTTTCACCACTCATATTTCGAGATTTAGCACTCACAATCCCTGCTGAAGCAGAATAGTCAAAGCCAAAAGGTGAACCAATTGCTAAAACAGGCTCACCAACTTTTAACTGGTTTACATTACCAATTTTTAATTCTGGGAAATTTGCACCATTTACTTTAAGCACAGCAACATCAGTGCGCTCATCACTCCCGACCAAAGTTGCATCAAGTTCACGTCGATCGTTTAAAGTAATACTGATACGAGATGCATTTTCAATCACATGGTGGTTTGTAACGAGATAACCATCTTTACTAATAAAAAACGCACTACCGTATGCAGTTTTTTCTTGTGGCCCTTGTTGCTGAGGTATAATGACTTGATTACCAAAAAAACGTCGTAAAATTTCAGGTACTTGTTGCTGCAACAACTCTTCCTGAGTCATCTTTTTTACAACATTGACACTGACAACTGCAGGACTCACCTGCTCAACGAGGTTTGAAAAATCTACTGGTGAAGCAGCATTAACCTGTACTGCAGCAACCGTAAATACCGCAGCATACATTCCTTGTTGTAAATAGCGACTTTTCATGAAGTGAGAACCTACGTACTAATGATCTATAGAATATTAAGATTATGTTTGTATCATAACCCAACTGTAATCTTCGTAAAAATATGTTGATATTTTCAATGCATACAACGATGTAGCATATTGAAATGTGAATAAATTATGGAGAAAGTCTCCATGATTTATAAGCTTATTAACTTTTATCGTGGGCAGCTTAATATTAGATTAAAATGATGTATTGAATAATTATCCTTATTAGACTTTAAGGTGATTGACAATTCATATCAGTGAAAATTGTTTACATTCGCTAAAAAATCGTTCAATTCTAGGCAGATTGGCACTTGCCTTTTTTGTTAAAAAGCGTTGTCATTAGTGAACGTTTAAAACTGAAGCAGATCGACATGCCTGATTTAAAAACAATTCACCATTTTGACGTGATAATTGTGGGCAGTGGCGGTGCAGGTTTAAGTCTTGCACTCTCTTTACCGAGTCATTACAACATTGCCATTTTAGCAAAAGCTGAGCTCACAGAAGCCAGTACTTTTTATGCTCAAGGTGGTGTTGCTGCTGTCTTAGACGAGACTGATTCAATTCAACAACATATTAATGACACTATGATTGCAGGCGGACATCTTTGTGAGTTGGACGCCGTGAAACATACAGTCGAAGGTGGCAAGCCTTCTGTTGATTTCTTATTGAAGCAAGGTGTTCAATTCACTTTAGATGATGATGAGCAATTACACCTCACTCGTGAAGGTGGTCATTCACAACGCCGTATCATTCATTCTGCTGATGCAACAGGTAAGGCAATTTCAACCACGCTTGTTGAACGTGCTAAAGAACGTAAAAATATTACAATTTTTGAAAATTATATTGCGATTGACCTCATCACATTACATAAACTTGGTCATCAAGACAAAAATAATCGTGCGATTGGTTTATATGCATTAAATGAAAAAACAGAACAAGTTCATACATTTTTAGCCCCTTTCACAGCTTTAGCCTGTGGTGGTGCAATGAAAGCTTATCTCTATACTTCTAACCCTGACATTGCAACCGGTGATGGTATCGCGATGGCTTATCGAGCTGGTTGTCGTGTTGCCAATATGGAATTTAACCAATTCCATCCAACGTGTTTGTATCACCCGAAAGCGCGTTCTTTCCTTATTACTGAAGCCATGCGTGGTGAAGGTGCTTATTTACGTTTGCCTGATGGTGAACGTTTTATGTTACGTCTTGACGAACGTGCTGAACTTGCGCCACGTGATATTGTTGCACGTGCAATTGACTATGAAATCAAACGTTTAGGTATTCGTCATGTTTGGTTAGACATCACACATAAATCACCTGAATTTATCACTGAGCACTTCCCTACACTTTACGCACGCTTGCTCGAACTTGGTATTGATATTACCAAAGATATGATTCCTGTTGTTCCAGCAGCGCACTATACCTGTGGTGGTGTCGTTGTAGATGAGCATAGCCAAACTGACTTAGATGGTTTATATGCGATTGGCGAAACTTCATATACTGGTTTACACGGCGCTAACCGTATGGCAAGTAACTCACTGCTTGAATGTTTCGTTTATGGCATGAGTGCAGCGGAAGATATTCAAAGCAAACATAATATTAGCTTTGAATTTCCAAACGTACCATCTTGGGATGAATCACAAGTGACTGATGCTGACGAAGATGTTGTGATCTTACAAAACTGGGATGAACTACGTTCAACCATGTGGAACTACGTCGGTATTGTTCGTACGACTAAACGTCTACAACGTGCGTTACATCGTATCGAGATGTTGAAGCGTGAAATCAATGAATACTACCAAGATTACCGCGTCAGTAAAAACCTGATCGAATTGCGTAACCTCGTTTTAGTTTCTGAAATGATAGTACGTTGTGCGATGGAACGTAAGGAATCTCGTGGTTTGCATTACACGCTGGATTATCCAGAACTCTCGAATGAGATTCGCAAGACAGTGTTGACTCCACCGAATTTTAAAGTGGAACAGCCGTTGGTGAATGAGTGATAAGCTAACTTGATACAAGTATTAATTGCTGGGCTAATATTACTAGATAATATGAACTCAGCAAAATCGTACACAATAAAAATTTAGTAATAAAAAATCCTAACCAAAATCTATTGAGTTATAATACCCCTGTTTAAAAACAATAAATGACTCTATTGGATACATATATTCTTCTTCATAAAATGGTTCATAAACTCCCACGCCCAATTTAAAAGAAATCAACCCATCTGCATCAATCATCACATCTTGATCTAATTTTTTTATTAAGGCATAAACTTCAGAAGCTGGTATGCTAA
This sequence comes from Acinetobacter sp. ANC5681, assembly GCF_023488045.1. Classification (NCBI taxonomy): domain Bacteria; kingdom Pseudomonadati; phylum Pseudomonadota; class Gammaproteobacteria; order Moraxellales; family Moraxellaceae; genus Acinetobacter; species Acinetobacter sp. ANC5681. Next base: position 83,593 of record NZ_JAMFKZ010000001.1, on the reverse strand, counting down.
AAACATCTATCCCATTTAATACAACACAAGCAGGTTCACTAAATTCTAATGCTTCAACTTTATCACTAGAATCATAAGAAACATTAAGACCTATATCATCATAACCATCTATAGGGGACTCTGAATAAGAATTTCTTCTAAATATTCTATATTCATAATTCAAAAGAGTATTTCTTACACCCTCTCTAGACATTCCAAATTTAATTGAATTAACACCAACATATGAATTCACTTCAAATATCATTATTGAATCCTCGTTATTTTAATAAAATATACATAAAACGAAACTAATCATAATAAATATAAAACAGCTCTTAGAGCTGTTTTATATAATTTAATGCCTCTTCAAACACCACATCCGCATTCTGAGTCGCATCCAAACGCTTCATCCGTTCAGGCTCTGCTTGCCACAAGGTCTCATAACCCGCACGCACTTTAGCAAAGAAACTCAACTTCTCTTGCTCAAAACGATCCAGTGCACCACGCTCTCGCGCACGAGTCATCCCCAACTCAATCGGCGCATCCAACCAAAAGGTAATATTCGGCATTTTCGCCACAAAAGTTTGATTTAATAATTGCAACTTTTCCTGACTTAAACCACGTCCAGAACATTGATATGCAAAACTTGCATCAGTAAAACGATCACTCAACACAATTTTTCCCGCCGCTAATGCAGGTAAAATCACTTGTTGTAAATGTTGAGCTCGTGCAGCATAAATCAGTAATAGTTCAGTATCATGACTCATTTGCTCATCATGATTTACTGCCAATAATAATGTACGAATCTGTTCTGCTAATGGTGTGCCGCCAGGCTCACGGGTCAGTACAACTTCTTTACCTTGCTGTTCAAAGTACTGATGAATTTTACGAATCAGAGTGGTTTTCCCTACACCTTCCGTACCTTCAAAACTAATAAACATCATTCACCTTGATTTTTCTTTGAACGGAGTACAGACAAGTAATCTTGTACTGCACGATTATGCTCTGCTAGAGAAGCACTAAATTTATGTCCACCATTACCTGTGGCAACAAAGTAAATATTTTTAGCATCGTCTGGATGCATTGCTGCTTCAATCGCTTTTTTACTTGGCAATGCAATCGGAGTTGGCGGCAAACCATTGATCGTGTATGTATTATAAGGCGTTGCTGCCCGTAAATCATTACGAGTGATATTACCTTTATAATTATCCCCCATACCATAAATTACGGTTGGATCAGTTTGTAGACGCATACCGATTTTTAAACGACGTACAAATACACCTGAAACTTGCTCCAGTTCACTATCTAAATTGGTTTCTTTTTCAATAATCGAAGCCATAATTAGAGCTTGATATTTATCATTATAGGGTAAGTTCGGTGCTTTTTTTGCCCAAGCTTCATCTAATGATTTCATTTGTCGACGATATAAATCCGTTAAGATTTTCTTATCTGTTTCGCCCTTGGCAAAGAAATAAGTATCTGGTGCAAATAAACCTTCAGGGTGTGAATAAGGAATATCTAAAGCTTTTAATAATTGGTCTTGCGGTAGATCTAGAATAGTCTTGCTAACATTCGGATCTTTCTTTAAATTCTGTAGCAATTGTTTAAAAGTTGTCCCTTCAATCACCAAAATACGATTCATTTGTGCATTTTCAGCATCAGATAGCATATCAAGTACTTGACGAACACTCATCCCTTTATTGATTTCATACACACCAGCTTTCAAACTGTCGTGAATCATAAATTTTTGATAAATTTTTAAAAGAATAGGGAAATTAACTTTATTTTCTTTGGCTAGATGATCAATAAATTTTGAGTAAGTATCTCCCGAAGAAATGACTAGAACCTGCTTTTTCCCTTCGACTGGATAGTTCTTAAATAAACTCGCCCAAAGCACACCGAGTACGAGCAAAAGAAAGACAACGATTACAATCAATAAGGCTTTGATAGAAAACTTAGACTTCGGTTGAGCTTTTAGCTTTTTCTTTGTATTGGATGGGGTTGTTGGTGGCTTTGGCATATTAATCAATCTGGCTAAGTTTCAATGTTTCAAATAAATCAAGGTAGGGTTGCTGCTCAAAAGCCCGACCATTAAATCGAATAACTGCTTTCATCGGATGTAAAGCGTTGCAGAAAAATAGACTTTGAATACGTTCAATATCATTAATCTCTACACAACCTTGCTCACATTCAATATTCTGTTGCTTCATACGAGATAGAATCTTGGCCCGCATGACGCCGTGAACGCCATTATAACGAAGTTCTGGTGTAATCCATCGGTCATTTATACGAATAAAACAATTACTGCTCACCCCTTCTACAATATAACCTTGTACATCAGTTACCAATGCTTCAAGCCACCCCTGATGGTCAGCTTCCTGCTTTAATAACACTTGTTCTAAACGGTTTAATGTTTTTAAACCCACTAAATGCGGCATATTCAAACCTAGAGCATGATTGAGTACTCCACTCTCAATCCACTCTGGTTGAAAAACTTGCATGACTTTAGGGTAATACCAAACATAAACATCAGCAGCATGTAAAGGTAAGCTATATCCTCGATCTCCCTCACCTCGACTAATCACAATTTTTAAAGTGCCATTCAAGGTAAAATGCTGTTGTTGTAGTTGTGCTAAGGTTCTATCTACGACCGATAAATCCACATCAAGACTTAATCTTTGGCAAGCCAATGCCAAACGAGCAAAGTGTAATTGTTTTAGTTCAAACGTATCTTGAAAAATTCGCGCAGTGGTAAAGCAACCATCTCCATAATGAAAGGCTCGATCTAACAACGGAATCGAATCAATCAATTGTCCATTTTTATAACACTGCATGATCAAAAATTCAGTCTCCAACACATCGTCATCATACCCTGAAACCTAAGTTTGGCAAAAGCATGTACACAATCCACGCCTCATTCATCATGATCTAGAATCCAATCGTTTATTAACAACTCGAATTAGCACGGACTCTCTAAATATATTCAGGCTTAATCTACCGAAACTCATTTTTAAATAAACATTCAATATGAATCAAATTCAACATTTTGTTTTATAGCTATATACAAAACAATTATCAGAAATTCAGCATAAGTTATCTCTTTTTTATATTTCTTTTTTATTCATATCAAATTCGATTTTAATTATTTTTTTTGCAAAAAAACTGGCGTTATGCTGCATCCATATTCCAAATCAAGATTTAATTCCAAGGGGTTTTTCATGCGTTTATCTCAGTTAAAAGTCGGTGTTATTGCCGCATTACTCTCCGTTTCATCTTTCGCGGCACAAGAGTTTTTAAATGTCTCTTATGATCCAACTCGCGAGCTTTATACCGATTTCAACAAGCAGTTTGGTGCTTTCTGGAAACAGCGTACAGGACAGGACATTGATTTCAAACAATCCCATGGGGGTTCAGGCAAACAGGCACGTGCCGTGATTGATGGCTTAAATGCTGATGTCGTAACACTTGCCCTTGCAGCAGATATTGATGAAATTGCTGAAAATGCAAAACTGCTTCCAGCTGATTGGCAGAAGAAACTACCAAATAACTCCACGCCTTACACCTCAACGATTGTTTTCCTTGTGCGTAAAGGCAACCCAAAACAAATTAAAGATTGGGGTGATCTGGTTAAACCAGGTGTAGAAATTATTACACCCAATCCAAAAACATCAGGTGGCGCACGTTGGAACTATTTAGGTGCTTGGGCATGGGCAAAACACCAAAAAGGTGGTAACGATGCTAAGGCACAAGAATTTGTGCGTCAAATTTACAAACAAACCAAAGTACTTGATTCAGGTGCACGTGGCGCAACCACTACATTTGCTGAACGCGGCATCGGTGATGTTTTACTGGCTTGGGAAAATGAAGCATTCCTAGCAGTACGTGAACAACCAGGTAAATTTGAGATCGTTACACCGTCACTTTCAATTTTGGCTGAGCCTCCAGTGGCGGTTGTAGAAAAAAATGCTGAGAAAAAAGGTAATTCACAAATCGCTCGTGGCTATTTGAACTACTTATATTCTCCAGCGGGTCAGGAAATTGCAGCACGTAACTTCTATCGTCCTCGCAATGCAGCTGTTTTAAAGAAATATAGCGCCACTTTTAAACCTCTGAAGCTTGTCACGATCGATAAAGAGTTTGGTGGTTGGACCAAAGTACAAAAAACTCATTTTGATAATGGCGGTATTTTCGATCAAATCGTCAAGATCAACAGCACCACAAAATAATTTACTAATTAGGTAAATAAGGAGAGCGGACATGATTCATACCGTAATTGTTCCTGGTGTTGGTGGTAGCGAAGCTCAACATTGGCAATCTTGGTTACAACAACAACTCGTGTCTAGCTCTCGCGTTCAACAGAAACATTGGGACCGACCCGTTTTAAACGAATGGGTTGCTCAGTTTATTAAAACCGTTGCAACTATAGAAGCACCAATACAAATTGTTGCTCATAGCTTTGGCTGTTTAACCAGTGTTGCTGCTTTAGCTGAACATCCAGAGTTACAAACAAAAGTAAAAAAATTAATTTTGGTTGCACCTGCAAATCCTGCACGGTTTGGCGAAGCGGGCTTTGCTCGTCACAGCTTGACTGATTACAAACAATATTTCCATCAGCTTAATATTGATGTGCCAACCACTTTATTAATCAGTGAAAATGATCCTTGGTTAGGTTATTTCGATGCTTTACAACTGGCTCAAGCTTGGAAACTGACACCAATCAATTTGGGGCAAGTAGGTCACATCAATGTGGCATCTGGATTTGGCCCTTTTCCAGACATCCTTAATTACATGTTGCCTGAAAAAAAACTGCAATCTGTAACTCGAATGAGTCAGGCAAATTTTAATTTGAAATTTGCCTAGATTCCGCTCTCAGTATTTTTTGGTTTTAGTGTTATTTATTTGCTGGTTTTAGCAAATATTTCTCTTTGAGGAAATATCATGTCGCAGCGTTCCCGAGTGCTGCCTGGGTTTGGTCTGTCTTTGGGCTTCACCCTCGCTTATGTATCTTTTATCGTACTTATTCCTTTATCAGCAGTATTTATCAAATCTTTAGGGATTGGATGGGATGGATTATGGGAAATTCTTACTTCAGAACGAATTTTAAAATCGTTACAACTCAGCTTTAGTGCTGCATTGATCGCTTCTTTAGTCAATGTAATCTTTGGCATACTGCTGGCTTGGTGCTTGGTTCGTTATAATTTCCCAGGTAAAAGAGTCGTCGATGCGCTGGTCGATCTGCCTTTCGCCTTACCCACTGCGGTTGCAGGCATTGCCCTGACTTCACTTTATGCCAAAAATGGCTGGATTGGGCAATACCTTGAGCCTTTAGGCATTCATGTGGCTTATACCCCAATTGGTATTACCCTTGCATTGATTTTTATTGGATTACCCTTTGTTGTTCGAACAGTACAACCAGTTCTCAGCGATATTGAAACTGAACTTGAAGAAGCAGCTTCTGCACTCGGTGCAAATCGCTGGCAAACCATTACTAAAATCATTTTACCGATCCTATTCCCTGCACTATTAACAGGCTTTGCTTTGGCATTTGCCCGCGGTGTTGGTGAATATGGTTCTGTTATTTTTATTGCAGGGAATCAACCCTATAAGACCGAAATTGCCCCCCTCATGATCATCTCTCGTTTAGAAGAATATGATTATGCTGGAGCGACTACGATTGCTGTCGTCATGCTTGTTCTCTCTTTTGCCATCTTATTTTTAATTAATTTAGTACAAGCATGGGCGAGCCGTCGTACAGGGAGAACTGCGCAATGAGTTTAAATACCAATAGCAATGCTTTAGCCATAAAGTTGCAATCTCGTGATTCAACCCGTGAACCAACATGGGTCCGTTATACATTAATTAGTATTGCACTGATTTTCTTCCTAAGTTGCTTGATACTACCGCTCATTTTGGTTTTTGTTGAAGCATTTAAACAAGGTCTTTCAGTTTACATCAATGCCTTAACTGATTCTGACACCCTGTCGGCAGTCAAACTAACCTTATTGACAGCAGCGATTGCTGTACCAATTAATGTGGTGTTTGGGGTAGCTGCCGCATGGGCAGTGGCTAAATTCCAGTTCCGTGGCAAAGCCATCTTGACCACCATTATTGATATGCCATTTTCAGTCTCCCCTGTCATTGCAGGTTTAATGTTGGTTCTGATTTTTGGTTCACAAGGTTGGGTTGGCGGTTGGTTAATGGATCACGATATTAAAATCCTGTATGCCGTACCTGCCATTGTTTTAGCCACAATTTTTATTACAGTTCCTTTTGTTGCTCGTGAATTAATTCCACTCATGGAAGCACAAGGGACCGAAGAAGAAGAAGCTGCGATTGTACTCGGTGCTTCAGGTTGGCAAACCTTTTGGAAAGTGACCCTACCAAATATTAAATGGGGTTTGATTTACGGTGTGATTCTGTGTAATGCCCGTGCAATGGGAGAATTTGGTGCGGTGTCTGTGGTTTCAGGACACATCCGCGGTGAAACCAATACCCTGCCGTTACACGTCGAGATTCTTTATAACGAATATACCTTTAGTGCTGCATTTGCTGTGTCTTCGTTACTGGCATTTTTAGCGATTATCACATTGATCTTGAAAACTTGGTTAGAAATACGCCAAGACCAAGCAAATGAACATCAACCGAATCACTAAGGAATGAACACATGAGTATTCAAGTTAAAAATATTGAAAAACACTTCGGTGCATTCCATGCACTCAAAAATATCTCTTTAGACTTTCCTGAAGGTGAATTAGTTGCTTTGCTTGGTCCTTCAGGCTGTGGAAAAACAACATTATTACGCATCATTGCGGGTTTAGAATCTGCTGATCATGGTCAAGTTTTACTTGAAGGCGAAGATGCCACCAATATCCATGTTCGTGAACGTCAAGTCGGTTTTGTATTTCAGCACTATGCCTTATTCCGCCATATGACTGTGTTTGATAATATTGCTTTTGGTTTACGCGTTCGCCCACGTGCAACTCGTCCATCAGAAGCCGAAATTAAAAAACGTGTCACGCGCTTATTAGATTTGGTTCAACTTGGATTCTTAGCTGATCGTTACCCTGCTCAACTTTCAGGTGGACAACGTCAACGTATTGCACTAGCACGTGCCCTTGCCGTAGAACCACGTGTTTTATTACTTGATGAGCCTTTTGGCGCACTAGATGCCAAAGTTCGTAAAGAATTACGCCGTTGGTTACGAACCTTACATGATGAACTACATATCACATCTATTTTTGTTACACATGACCAAGAAGAGGCTTTGGAAGTCGCAGACCAAATTATTGTCATGAATAAAGGCGATGTTGAACAAATTGGTTCACCTCGTGAAGTTTATGAAAAACCAGCAACCCCCTTTGTTTTTGATTTCTTAGGTCAAGCAAATCGTTTTGAAGGCGAACATACTAGCGGTATCATCCGCATTGGTGATGATCGAATCCAACTGCCAACCTCATTAGAAGCACCGCAAGGAAAAGTGATTGCATTTGCACGACCAAATGAATTACATATTCATACCCGTCCCCAAGCGAATACGATTGAGGCAACGTTTATACGTGAAGTCTGGATTGCGGGCAAAGTGATTGCGGAGTTACAAGATCGCAGTGGACGTACCATTGAGATTTTACTTAGTGTGGAAGAAGCAAATTTACATCAATTTAGACCGAATCAAACCGTCTGGATTAGTGCTGCTCAACTTCATTTATTTGCAGACCAAACGACTCAAGTTGCTTAGAATAATATCTTGAGGGCGGTTAAATAAATTTGATCGTTCCTCATCTTTTATGTGGAAAAATTATTATGAACTTTCAACAACTCAGAATTATTCGAGAAACTGTTCGCCAAAACTTTAATTTAACTGAAGCTTCTGCGGCACTTTATACCTCCCAATCTGGTGTCAGTAAGCACATTAAAGATTTAGAAGATGAGTTAGGTGTACAACTCTTTGTACGTAAAGGTAAACGTTTACTTGGTTTGACTGAACCAGGTCAATCGTTATTAAGCATTGTGGAGCGTATGTTAGTTGATGCTGACAATATTAAACGTCTCGCAGATGATTTTAATAAAGTTGATGAGGGGACATTAACGATTGCAACAACGCATACCCAAGCACGGTATGTTCTTCCACCGATTGTGAATCAGTTTAAAAAATTATTCCCAAAAGTACATCTGGTTTTACAACAAGCGAGTCCTGTTGAAATCGCAGAAATGCTACTCCAAGGTGAAGCAGATATTGGTATCGCAACTGAATCTTTGACGACGGAAGAGAACTTAGCTAGCGTACCTTATTATGAATGGCATCATAGTATCATTACACCTAAAGACCACCCGTTGACTAAATTAGATAAAATTAGTTTAGATGTCTTGGCCGAATATCCATTGATTACATATCATGGCGGCTTTACTGGACGCTCTAAAATCGATAAGGCATTTGAAGATGCTCATATACATGCCGATATCGTGATGTCCGCCTTAGATGCCGACGTCATTAAAACCTATGTCGAACTCAATATGGGGGTGGGTATTGTCAATGATGTCGCGTATGACACAGACAAAGATTATCGCTTAGAACAATTAAAAACTGATGTTTTTGGAGTGAATACAACTTGGATTGCTGTGCGTAAAGGACATCTTTTACGTGGCTATGGTTATGAATTTATTTCTTTATGTTCTCCAAAAACAAACATCAAAGAACTTAAAAAAGTGGCTTATCCCGAAGAATAAATATAACAAAATGAATCGCTTTACTACTATTAGCCATTTATTTTTACCTAAAATCTGAGCATAAAAAAACGAGCTTTAAGCTCGTTTTTTATGCAGAGTTGGTAGGTTAGAACTTAAAGCTCACACCCACTTTAGCCACTGGCAACCATTCATAGCGACTCTTATTCGCAATTTTGTCTTGCTCATCAGCAACTGCCTGATTAATCGGCTTAGCTCCGTTAACACCTTTTAAGTTGTAATCATCAAGTTTTACGTCAGGGTTACCTGTGTAGTAAGCACCAACTTCACCAAACAAACCAATATTTTTATACACTGGTGCATTCAAACCTAAACCGACATAAGGCGCAATGTTATTTTTATATGACATTTTGCCACGTACACCACCCTCTTGCCCAGGATTAACAACTTCATAATCATTGTTGTCAATTGTTAAAGTACGACCTGCTGATGTACGTTTCTGAAGATCATAATCATTATCAAGATACCCAACACCTGCTGCTACATAAAGCGAACGAGCGAACGCATTTTGACTCGCACCCCATGGATAAAGTTCAGCATTTAAATATGTGTTGTTATTCTCCATATCAAGATCATATTTGGTGCCATCAATTTTGACATCATCAGACCATGAAATGTCGCCACCATTGTAACCAAGGCTTAAACCTACATATGGATTAACACGATAAGAAATTGCACCACCATAACCTGTAGTACCCACTTCAGCACGAACTGAAACTGGATCTAAGTATGAAGGAAACGTAGAACCTGATTCCTTCACAACTTGTTCATCTGCTGCTAAAGCAGAACCTGCAATCGCTGTTAATGCACCTGCAGCTAAAATAACGCGCAAAGCTTTCATTGAAGTCTCCTCAAAAAATACTTTTATCTAAGGTATAGTTGTTACTGTAATAAAATCTTAAAAGAATGATTGATATCTTTTTATACAGAAACTGATTACTTTTTGTTATTTTTTGATACAAATTCAGAATAATTGTATATTTTAAAATAATAGATAAAAAACAATTAAATCCGAATTCATTACAATTTTATTGCTTAATTTTAAAACACTTTATTGTAACGACTTTTTTCAAAGCTTCTTGGTTCAATTTAGTGTAAAATCTTCAAAATTTTTTTGGATGAAGGAAGATCATGCCTCAGCTTTCTACGATCATTGAGCAAGCATTTGAAGACCGTGCAAATTATTCAGCTACGGACTGCCCTACAGAAATTCGTCAAGCCGTTGAAGAAGCATTAACTGGTTTAGACAACGGTACACTTCGTGTGGCTGAAAAGATTGATGGTGAGTGGGTTGTTCACCAATGGTTAAAAAAAGCAGTTTTACTTTCTTTTAAACTCAATGACAACCAACCTATTGAAGCTTGTGATCTACAGTTTTATGACAAAGTTGCAACTAAATATTCAGGTTGGACTGAAGAGCAATTTAAAGCAGCAGGTGTACGCGTAGTTCCTCCAGCTGTTGCTCGTCGTGGTAGCTTCCAAGCTAAAAATGTGATCTTGATGCCATCTTATGTCAACATCGGTGCATATGTTGATGAAGGCACAATGGTTGATACTTGGGCAACTGTTGGTTCATGTGCGCAAATTGGTAAAAATGTACATTTATCTGGTGGTGTAGGTATTGGCGGTGTATTAGAGCCATTACAAGCAAACCCAACGATTATTGAAGATAACTGCTTCATCGGCGCGCGTTCTGAAATTGTAGAAGGCGTGATTGTTGGTGAAGGCTCTGTAATCTCTATGGGCGTATTCATCGGTCAATCGACTAAGATCTATGATCGTGAAACTGGTGAGATTCACTATGGTCGCGTACCTGCTGGTTCAGTTGTAGTTGCGGGAAGCCTTCCTTCTAAATGTGGAACTTATAGCCTTTACGCAGCAATCATCGTGAAAAAAGTTGATGCTAAAACACGTGCTAAAACAAGTTTAAATGATTTATTACGTGCTGACTAAGTTGTAATACTACGGAGCTTACACTGCTCCTCGTCTCTACGATTATCACTGATCGTAGAGATTTTTGTTTTTTAATAGCTTGCTGATTTTGTGGTAACTCTTTATGACTTCCTTACGTTCCTCTGCAATTCCTGTCTCTGATCCTGCTGCTGGTTTGCGTATCACTGAGATTTTTTATTCTTTGCAAGGCGAAGCGAATACATTTGGCTTACCCACTGTCTTCATTCGTTTAACTGGTTGCCCTCTTCGTTGCAGCTATTGTGATACCACGTACTCTTTTGAAGGTGGCGAGCGTCAATCACTTGAACATATCATTGAAACAGCAAGCCAGTTTAAAACACCTTATATATGTGTCACTGGTGGCGAACCACTTGCACAGCCGAATTGTCTTGTATTACTTCAACGCTTGTGTGATCTCGGTTTTGACGTTTCGCTTGAGACAAGCGGAGCTTTAGATGTTTCTAAAGTTGATCCACGTGTTTCGAAAGTATTAGATCTAAAGACACCAACGTCTAATGAAGATCATCGTAATTTACTTACCAATCTCGACTATCTAACACAGCATGATCAGATTAAATTTGTGATCTGTAATCGTGCCGACTATGAATGGTCTAAACAACAACTGGAAAATTTCCAGTTGCAAGATAAAGTCAGTACAGTATGGTTCTCTCCTGCTTTCGCGGTAGAAAAAGGTGCTGTTGCCCTGCCTGCTCTTGCACGTGATTTAGCTCAGTGGATTTTAGATGACCATCTCCCTGTTCGCTTCCAATTACAGTTACATAAGCTGTTATGGAATGATGAATCTGGTCGCTAATGATCTTGTGACTGTCTCAAATGAGGCAAATCATCTACGAATAATTTTAGGTTGAATAATGGAAAATAATATGCGTTCTCGTGCCATCGTATTATTGTCTGGCGGTTTAGACTCGACAACATGTCTCGCTTGGGCACAAGCAAACTATGACTGTATCGCTTTAAGTTTTATGTATGGTCAGCGCTCTACAACTGAGCTTGATGCAGCTAAGGCACTTGCACAACGAGCAGGTGTTGAACATCGTGTAATTAATATCGATTTGGGTAATTTAGGCGGTTCCGCGCTTACAGATCATAACATTGATGTACCTGAACAATTACAAGAAGGTATTCCTGTAACTTATGTTCCAGCACGTAACACAATTTTTCTATCCTATGCTCTTGCAGCAGCCGAGGTATTTGACGCTGAAGCCATTGTTATTGGTGTAAATGCTGTTGATTATTCAGGATATCCAGATTGTCGCCCAGAATTTATTGACGCTTTTGCCAATCTTGCAAGACTTGCAACAAAAGCTGGTGTTGAAGGAAAACCTCTTAAAATTGAAACACCTCTGTTACATTTATCCAAAGCGAATATTATACGCTTAGGCACCGAACATGGCGTAGACTATAGCCAAACGGTATCCTGCTATCAGGCAGATGCTCAAGGACGTGCATGTGGCAAATGCGACAGTTGTCGTTTACGTCAGCAAGGTTTTATCGAAGCAGGTGTCGCGGATCCTACGCGCTATGCGGAATAAACGATATAAGGTAAAAATTAGGTACATTATATGAAGTTTTCTAAATCAAATATTATTCTTTCAACAATGATGTCAGCTGCGGCTCTTTTTGCTACAGCATCTCATGCAGCTGATAATCCATTACAAGCAGCATATAAAAGTACCAATGTAAAATCTGCATTAGTCAACGTATGTAAAGATCAAACAGCTAAAGGTGGAAAACTAACCTCTGCGGAAGTAAGTAAATTCTGTAGTTGCCAAATTGATGCACAAGGTAAAGTAACTGAAGCACAAAAATGGGAAATTCAAAGTGCAATTAATGCCAAGAAAAGCCCTAGTTCTTTAGCGTTTGTCCAACAGCAAAATAAAGATTTACAAGCTTGCTTAGGCGCCCCTTTGGTATCTAAGTTAGAAAAATTAACTGAAGAAGCAATGAAAGCTGCTCAGCAACAAGCTCCTAAAAAGTAAGCTTGTATTGTTCAGATTAAAGCCTGCATTTATGCAGGCTTTTTTGTAGGCTCTGTTAAACTTTCCTTTATGTTGAAGAGGATGAAAAATTCCATACTATTGTGATTGACAGGACAAGGTTTTAACAAAGCAATTCCTATACGTCACGGTAAAATTGTTTATCATGAAGAATATGCTTTTTTACCACTTGAACTAGATCACGCTTAGCTTTATAGAAGGAATAAAAATGTCTGAGAATATTGAATTACCGAATCATACTTTTTCAACTACACAAGGTGAAGTTAATCTTGCTGAGTTAGGCAGCGAATGGCTTGTCATTTATTTCTACCCCAAAGATTCAACCCCAGGTTGTACGACTCAAGCTATTGGATTTTCGTGTTTAAAAGATCAATTTGAAGGATTAAATTGTCAAATTTTTGGAGTCTCTAGAGATTCTGTTAAAGCACATCAAAATTTCACGGAAAAACAAGCGCTCACAATTGATTTAATTAGTGATAAAGAAGAAGTGTTATGCAAACATTTTGATGTCATCAAAGAAAAAAATATGTATGGCAAACAAGTCATGGGCATTGAGCGTTCAACTTTTATTTTTCACAACAAACAGTTCGTGAAAAGCTATCGCAAAGTTAAAGCTGCTGGTCATGCTGAACAAGTATTGGAAGATCTAAAAGCATTGCAAGGCACTTCATAATGTTGAGTAAAAAAAGCGAGTTGTGTACTCGCTTTTTTGTTATGGGTAAATTGCCCGCTGCTTATACCTTAGCGTATGATAAAAAGATTAGGGTTTATTGACATTTCATAATGGCAACCAGATGTATATGCAAGCTAAAGCAAGCGCATTTTCATAATTACGTTTTAGCTTGTCCTATCGAGTTACTATTCCTCTAAGTTGCTTCAATCTTGCAAAAGTATTTTCCACTAAGTGCCTAATTTTATATAGATTCCAGTCGATATGATTATTGTTGGACTGAGTATTTGGCTTTCGAGGGATATTGGCTTTTGTATTCGTCGCGCTGATTTGCTCTCGTAGTGGTTCAGAATCATAACCCTTATCTGCACATAAGACATCAGTTTCTTCCAAATCTAATTTTTCAACTAGCTCAGGCGCAACTTTAACATCATGTGTTGTTCCATTCGTGATGATAATTTCAATTGGATTACCATGAGAATCAACGGCTAAATGTATTTTTGAACTATTCCCACCAATGCTTTTTGATATAGATTGATCTTTTAACCCAGCAGAGTGTTGATGTGCTCTGATATGAGAGCCATCAATAAAAATCCACTCTTTATCTGTATGTTTGAGGCATAGCGAGTAGTGAATTTGGTTTGACGATTAAATTTTATTTACTCGCTATTTTTTATACAGCAAATGTCAACAGACCCTAGTTTATCCATCAAAAAACACGAATCTTTCCATATTCGTGTTTTCATCGATTTTCTGCTTAAAGAACTAAAATCTTAAAAACATTCATCTAAATTACTTTTATCACCCGCAAGATATTTATGCTGCAATTCCACATAGACTTTTGTATTTTTAAATTCAGTCAGAAATTCAATCGTGCCTTTAGGGAAAAATTCAGTTTGAATCTCTCCCCGATAATAGGCTTCTCGCATAGGCGTGGCTGAAATAGAATCTTTTAAACTATCCAACTCAACCATCTGCCATTCTGGAAATAAAGCTAAATAATACGAAGATTCATCTTTGAAGTGACCAATCAAACCTACTTTTGCATTTGGCTGAACCACTTGATTGACCAATGTTTTGACTTGTTTGACCCATTTTTCATCGTTATACACATCAACCACATGCACGAAATGAATCCGTTTCTGCTCATCTTCTGAAAAATTAGACAGAATCATTTGCTCACGTTCATGGGCTAAAAATGGATTTTTGATATTCCGTTCTGATTGCGCTGAACCCAATGCCAAGATCACGTTCTGACTTTGTTGTAACGCAATTTCAATCGTTTGTAGATGCGCTAAATGAAAAGGCTGAAAGCGTCCAATAAAAATAAGATAGTCAAATGTGTACATAGGCGTAATTTCACTTTTTGTGAACTCATCAGTTGCGCCATTTAGGCAAATATGCGACATAATGAGGACACTTAAAAAATCAATCTGGATTAAAGCAAGGATAGTACGATGACACTTAGCTGTATTCAACAACCTCATCAACATTTGCAAGCAAATTTAGAAGATGGCGTACTCACCTTAGCCATTAACCGTTCAGAAGCAAAAAATGCACTTTACGGCGAACTTTATCTATGGATTGCAAAAGCATTAGATGAAGCTGATACAAATAAAGATGTACGTGTTGTTATTTTCCGTGGTGCAGAACAAGATTTTACTGCGGGTAATGACATGAAAGATTTCATGGGCTTTATGCAAAAGCCGTATGAAGGCAAAGCAGGCGATCAACCACCATTTGTATTATTAAAAGCCGCGGCTCGTTTTTCTAAACCACTGATTATTGGAGTGAAAGGCGTAGCGATCGGGATCGGAGTAACGATCTTATTACATGCTGATATCGTATTTGCAGACAATACTGCCCTATTCCAAATTCCATTCGTAAGCCTAGGCCTTTCTCCTGAAGGTGCTGCGAGCCGTTTATTGGTCAAACAAGCAGGTTATCAGAAAGCGGCTGAATTATTATTCACAGCGAAGAAATTTGATGCTGCAACAGCAGTAAAAGCAAATCTCGTGAATGATGTCGTTGAAGATGTTTATGCAACCGCACAACAAACAGCTCAACATTTAGCAGCATTACCTTTAGCGTCTCTAAAACAAAGTAAAGCGCTAATGAAAAAAGACTTAGCTGAAATTATTGCTTGCGTCGATGAAGAAGCTGAAATCTTTATGCAGCGTGTACGTTCACCTGAAATGATGGAAGCTGTACAAGCATTTATGCAAAAACGTAAGCCTGACTTCTCACAGTTCAATTAATACATTACACTGTTTTTATATAAACCACTTAGTCAAGACTGGGTGGTTTTTTTATTTAACGTCCCAATATGAACAACAATCTTATAGGAACATTTATTCTCATGTCTGAACAAAATCAAACCGACAAAAAACGCTACTACGAACCTGCCACTCAAGATATTGATGTTGCCAATTTCCGTAAAGTCATCGAAAGCCGTCGTTCAGTACGTAAGTTCACGGATAAACCGATTCCAAGTGAGATTTTAGATGAATGTTTAGATTTGGCACTGCTTGCACCCAACTCATCAAACTTACAGCCGTGGACATTCTATGTGGTGCAAAATCCAAGTAAGAAAAAGCAACTGGTTAAAGCATGCTTAGGACAGCTAGCTGCTAAAACTGCATCAGAATTGATCGTATGCGTGGCGCGTACAGATCGTGTTGATGAAATGGCAAAACGAAATATTAGCGAATTTCCATTTCCTGAAGCCCCTGCAATGGTACAAAAATATTACCGTTTTATCCCCTACAACTATAAAACAGGTTATTTCAATGCATTAGGTAACTTCAAAAAAGTTGCATTTAAAGTAGCCCGTACACTTGATAAACAACTTCCTGTGACTGCATTTAACCCTGCCGATGCTAAATTATGGGCAACTAAAACCACTGCTTTAGCATGTGAAAATTTGGTATTGGCTTTACGTGCCTATGGTTTTGACAGTTGTATGATGGAAGGCTTTGATGAGCCTTTAGTTCGTAAAATTTTAAAATTAAATGATCAACAGCATCCTGTCATGGTGATTGGTGCAGGTGAACGGGCTACAGATGGTGTGTTCTTCCCGCAGTATCGTTTTGATCGTGATTTATTTATTCAAAAAGTATAATTATTCAATATCTAATATTTGAATAAACTCAAAGGCAGGCTCTTCATAAGGATGGCTTGCCTTTAATACCTTTGCCACAACACTGGCTTTATCTTCAGGCACAATGGTTTCTACACGCCACTCTTCAAGCTGTTCTAGTTCGTCTAATTGTCCTAAAAATGGATTTGCACCCTTAACTGGTTTAAATTGCCCTATTCCTTTCACTTGCCAAGCACAATGCTCATAATTGCCAATACCGCCAGCACCAGCTTCAAAGATAGCTTTTTTGCTTAATTCAAGGTGAGATTCAGGTACATAGTAAATAAGTTTTAGCATATTCTTTTTGATTTCATTGTTCTTGCTCATTCATCGTTATTTTATATTGAATCCAAGAATAAAATAAGCCACCTTACGGTGGCTTATTTTTTATTTCATATTAACCAATGAACTTACGTGCATTGCGGAACATACGCAACCAAGCACCATCTTCAGCCCAATCTTCAGGCTTCCAAGAATGTTGTAAAGCACGGAAGTTACGCTCTGGGTGTGGCATCATTACTGTTGCACGACCATCTTTAGAAGTTTGTCCTGTAATCGCTTCAGGTGAACCATTCGGGTTCAATGGATAGTGCTGAGTTGGATTACCCAAACTATCTACATAACGCAAGATGACTTGGTTCTCTGCATTTAAAGCAGCAAGTTGTTGTTCTGTCGCAACTAAACGACCTTCACCATGCGCAACTGCGATTGGTAAAATCGAACCTTGCATATCTTCAAGCAACACAGAAACAGATTTCTCTACACGAACATTCACTGCACGCGCTTCAAATACTTCTGACATGTTACGGTGGAAACGTCCCCAATGCTCTGCACCAGGAATCAGCGGAGCAAGTTGTGACATCATTTGACAGCCGTTACATACGCCTAAGCTGAATGTATTTTCACGATGGAAGAATTGTTCGAACTGATCACGTAGTTTCGCATTGAACAATACTGATTTCGCCCAGCCACCACCAGCACCCATCACGTCACCGTATGAGAAGCCGCCACAAGCCACTAAACCTTCAAAGTCACTTAAGCTCACACGACCTGCAAGTAAATCACTCATGTGTACGTCGATAGTATTGAAGCCTACTTTGTCAAAGGCTGCCGCCATTTCGACATGACCATTTACACCTTGCTCACGCAAAATTGCCATATTTGGACGACGTGTATTGATAAACGGCGCTTCAACTGGCTCATTTAAGTCATAAGTTGCTTGTGCAATTAAACCTTTGTGGTTTTTATCTGCAATTAAGGCAAATTCTTGATCAGCTGTTTCAACGTTGTCACGTAAACGTTGGATCTGATGTGATACTTCAGCCCAAGCTTGTTGTAATTCAGCACGTTCTAAAGTTAAACCATTCACAGCTAATTGATCAGTTGTATTCACACGGCCCACAACTGCGATTGCATCTTTCAGGCTTGATGCTGCAACTTCAACTTCTAACTGCGCCCAATCAGCACCCGTAATTTGAAGTACTGCACCAATTTCTTCAGCAAATAAGCTTTCAGTTGATTGATTTTCTAGAGCAACACCTAAACGCGATGCGAACATCATTTCAGCAACAGTTGCCAATAGACCACCATCACCGATGTCATGGTAAGCTTTGATCACACCACGATTGTTCCAGTCTTGAATCAAGGCAAAGAATGCTTTGAAGTCATCAAAACTATCCACATCAGGGGTAACAGAACCGATTGCTTTATATACTTGCGCAAGGATCGAACCACCTAAACGGAATTGACCTTTAGATAAATCGATACGTACAAGTACTGAGTCTGCTAAGTTCTTCAGTTCAGGTGTTAATGTTTTACGTACATCTAAAACAGGTGCAAACGCAGTGATTACGCCTGTCATTGGCGAAGTAACGGCTTTGTCTTCACCATCGTTCCAAGTGGTACGCATTGAAAGTGAATCTTTACCAACTGGAATTGCGATGCCCAATGCAGGACACATTTCCATACCAATCGCTTTCACACCTTCAAACAAGGCTTGATCTTCACCTTTTTGACCAGCCGCAGCCATCCAGTTTGCAGAAAGCTTGATATCACTAATTTGTTCGATGTTAGCACAGGCAATATTGGTAATTGCTTCCGCAACCGCTAAACGTGCAGACGCAGCAGGATTTAACAATGCCACAGGTGGACGTTCACCCATTGCCATTGCTTCACCTGTGAAGCCTTGCAAGCTTGTCGTCGTTACTGCTGCATCTGCAACAGGCACCTGCCAACGACCCACCATTTGATCACGTGCAACCATACCCGTAATCGAACGGTCACCGATGGTGATTAAGAATGATTTAGACGCAACAGTTGGATTTTTCAATACGAGGAAAATCGCATCTTTCAAGTCAACTTTCGCAGCATCAAAGTCGTTACCCGTACGCTCAATCGTTTCATACGAACGTTGCATACGCGGTGTACCGCCTAAGATCACCTGCATTGGAATATCAACAGGCTTGTTTTCAAACAAAGGATCTTCAACCGTTAAGTGACGCGCTTCAGTCGCCTCACCGAGTACCGCAAACGGGCAACGCTCACGTGCACAAATTTCTTCAAACTGTTCTAAAGACTCTGGACGAATCGCAAGCACATAGCGTTCTTGCGCTTCATTTGACCAGATTTCCATCGGGCTCATGCCTGGCTCTAATGATGGAATTTTACGCAGGTTCAGCACTGCACCCAACTCGTGATCATTCACAAGTTCAGGCATGGCATTAGATACACCACCCGCACCCACATCATGTACAGACACGATTGGGTTAAAATCTTCTAAACGCCAGCAGGTATCGATGACTTCTTGGCAACGGCGTTCCATTTCTGGGTTTTCACGTTGCACCGAAGCAAAGTCTAAACTCTCACCCATGGTACCGCTGTCTACAGAAGACGCTGCGCCACCGCCAAGACCGATCAACATTGCAGGGCCACCCAATACAATGAGTAAGTCACCCGGTTGAATCGCATCTTTTTCAACATGATCAGGACGGATGTTACCGTAACCACCCGCGATCATGATTGGCTTATGAAAGCCTTTCACTTCACCATTGACATTCTGTTCGAAAGTACGGAAATAACCATTTAATGCTGGGCGACCAAATTCGTTGTTAAACGCAGCACCACCCAATGGACCTTCGATCATGATTTGTAATGGCGATGCCATACGTGAAGGTTTACCGTAGTTTTCTTCCCAAGGTTGTTCAAAACCAGGAATATTTAAGTTTGAAACCGTAAAGCCTGTTAAACCTGCTTTTGGTTTACCACCACGACCAGTTGCACCTTCATCACGGATTTCACCGCCCGAACCTGTTGCAGCACCTGCAAATGGAGCAATTGCAGTTGGATGGTTGTGTGTTTCAACCTTCATTAAAATAT
Source organism: Acinetobacter sp. ANC5681 (assembly GCF_023488045.1). Classification (NCBI taxonomy): domain Bacteria; kingdom Pseudomonadati; phylum Pseudomonadota; class Gammaproteobacteria; order Moraxellales; family Moraxellaceae; genus Acinetobacter; species Acinetobacter sp. ANC5681. The sequence continues at coordinate 63,717 of NZ_JAMFKZ010000001.1, read as the reverse complement.
GAGCAGCTTGGCTCTTATATTTATAAACGAAGTGACCATTTTCATCCGCTTTCGGATAAAAACGCATCGTGTCATAACCCACGATCACAGAGGCATTATCTTTATAGGCTGATAACACATCGGTCGGAGATTCTTTATAGGTATTTTTAATCATTTGGAACAATGATAATGGTTGTTTTTCACCATCAATTGTCCACTCAGAACCAAAGATTTTATGACGACAGTGTTCAGAATTTGCTTGAGCAAACATCATCAATTCGATGTCGTTTGGATTACGACCGAGTTTGGTAAATGCTGCAACTAAATAATCAATTTCTTCGTCAGATAGCGCAAAACCAAATTCATTGTTGGCTTTCACTAATGCTTCTTTACCTTGGCTCAAAATATCAATTGAGTTCAATGGTTTCGGCGCTGTTTCTAAGAATAAAGCTTTTGCATCATCAATTTGAGCAAAAACACTCTCTGTCATACGGTCATGTAATGCCAATTTCACTTCATTCGAAATCTCTTTCACACCTTTCAGTGTAAATAACAGACCACGCTCTAAACGGTGAATTGGAGTATTACAGTTTTGGAAAATATCCGTTGCTTTAGATGACCACGGCGAGATTGTCCCTACACGCGGTGTGACTAAAATCTGGATTTCATCACTTGCAGCTTGGCGAAGTTCGAAAGATTGACCATCGTTTAAAAGTTGTAATGCCGATTGATGTTGCTGCTCGTTGAGCGCTTGATCAAACAAATAAACCCACTGGCTGTCAAAAGATTGAACAGAACTCATTGACGCTAAACGGTTTAAGAGTTGAGCTTTCTTAAAAGAAGAATGTGCTGATGCACCGGCCACGATAAACATGTTGACTTTGGCTCCACGGGCGGGTCTAACGAACCTACCACAATGTGACTTATGAGAGAGCGCATATTCTACTGTGAAAGCCTTCTTTCAGCTAGACATATCCATCTTAAAAATCAGAGTTTTCTATCCCAAGTTTCTTAATTTCTTATCGCTTTATGGGTTTACTATATTCGTAACAATTCATTTAGCCTGCTGTATAAATCATATTTCTTGTTTACAATTCTTCTTTTGTAGAAATACCAAACTGAAAAAAGAATTGATCATTGCCTGTAAATGACTCTTTTACGCCACCATCAACACCTTATACAAGCAACATATGCGAACCAACAAATGCCTTAAATTATGATTGAATACAAAACTATAAACGACAACATACTTATCTAAGACAACTTATGTCGCCCTACTCTAGTGCTTTAATCTTTTTTTTGGCATGATGATCTTGAACTCATAGTGAATAATGATGAATGGAACAAATGCGTTGGTTGGAATTGCTTTCCGCAATTCGTTTAGGCAGTAAAAAAAGTAGTACAGAATTGGCTCGAAGCCCATTTCACAAAGATTACGATAGAATTATATTTTCCCAAAGTTTTCGACAACTGAATAGAAAAACTCAAGTTCACCCATTGACTCAACACGATGGTATTCATACTCGACTGACTCATTCGCTTGAGGTTTCTTGTATTGGCCGCTCGCTCGGCATGTTGGCTGCTGAAAAAATCAAAGATGAATTACCAATGTGGATTTCACCAGCAGATGTTGGTGCAATTATTCAGGCAGCTTGCCTTGCACATGACATTGGTAATCCCCCCTTTGGACATGCAGGTGAATATGCGATTCGGGAATGGTTTGATGATGCATCGCATCGTGACTTTCTCAGCCAATTAACACCCGAAGAAGCAGCAGATGTACGTCAGTTTGAAGGCAATGCACAAGGACTTCGTCTACTTAGTCGTATTGATTATCATCCTGATGATGGTGGCATGCGTTTGACCTGCGCCACACTCGGAGCTTATTTAAAATATCCATGGTTATCTAAAACCATTGAAGAACAAGGCGATATGCCATCGCATCAAAGAGCAAAATTTGGTTGCTATCAATCTGAAAAAGAAATCTTAAAACAATTGGCTGAACAGCTCGGCTTAATTCAACTCGGTGAATATCATTTTTGTCGTCATCCGCTGACCTATTTATTAGAAGCTGCAGATGATATGTGTTATGCACTTATTGATTTGGAAGATGGCATCATACTGAATATGCTCAGTTATGAAGAAGTTGAGCCGATCTTTCTCAATTTAATTGCCGATTTCGGTCTACCAGAAGAATTACACCTACCCCATACCACATGGCAGCAAAAAATCGCAGCTTTGCGTGGGCGTGTGATGAAACGTCTTGTCGATGAAGTCACTACTGCTTTTGCTAAACATCATTATGAAATTTTAACGGGTCAGCTTAAAGGCAGTCTTTTACAATATTGTTCACCTGATATTGAGGTAGGTATCCAAACTGCCAAGAATCTCGCCAGAGATCGGATTTTTGAGCATCCGCAAAAGTCAGGTTTAGAGATCATTGCTCATCAAAGTTTACAAACTATTTTAGATGCCTTTGTGCCCTTAACCATGCCGCACAAGACCCTAAGTTTTAAGGAACAACGGTTGATGTCTATATTGCAGCATTCAGGTGCACATTTCCAAAGCAACCATTACCACAATATTATGCAAGTTCTCGATATTATTAGTAAGTTCTCGGATCATCAGGCTTATAGCTTGGCGCAAGAGTTGCAAGGCAATAAAGTTGGGTTCTTTTAAAACAGAGAACTTTATCTTTTAATTTGAATTTTCAAAACAACAGTGAAACGAGTTTTATGATCGGATGTTTAATTGGCGAGGTGTTTGCCTTAGAAGCCCCAACCGTATTGCTGAATGTAAATGGTGTAGGCTATGAAATTGACACACCACTTTCGACATTTTGCCAATTACAAAAAGGACAGAAAGTCACTTTATGGACACATTTGGTGGTTCGAGAAGATGCACAGCAACTGTATGGTTTTAGTGATGCACAAGAGAAAATTATTTTTCGTACTTTACTCAAGGTCAATGGTGTCGGTCCTAAAATGGCGCTCGGTATTCTTTCGACTTTGAGCGTGGACATGATCATCCATACAGTCGAACATGGTGATGTAAAAACACTGGTCAAAGTCCCGGGAGTTGGTACAAAAACAGCTGAACGTTTAATGATTGAACTACGTGATCGTTTTAAAGCATTTTCAACCACTACCGTTTCAAATAATACAGCATCCACTCAAATACAGTTCACTGGAAATTCTGCTGTTGCCGAAGCTGAAGCCGCTTTACAATCACTGGGCTACAAACCACTTGAAGCACAAAAATTGATTCAAGCCGTTAAAGCAGATTTTACCGAAGCCAGTGATATTATCCGAGCTGCACTTAAGTCATTGAATAAATAAAGATAGACCGAACTCATTATGCAAGACCGTTTAATCAGTGGTTCTGAAAAACCAGAAGATCATTTTGATCGTGCGATTCGCCCAACCTCTCTTGAAGACTATATTGGTCAGCCAGTGGTACGTGAGCAAATGGAAATCTTTATTGGTGCTGCACGAGGTCGTGGTGAAGCACTCGACCATACCTTGATTTTTGGTCCACCGGGTTTAGGTAAAACCACATTGGCGAATATTATCGCACGCGAAATGGGCGGTAATTTAAAATCCACCTCTGGTCCTGTATTGGAACGAGCTGGAGATTTAGCGGCGATGCTGACCAATTTGGAAGAAGGCGATGTCCTTTTTATTGACGAAATCCATCGTCTATCCCCTGTTATTGAAGAGATTCTTTATCCGGCAATGGAAGATTACCAATTAGATATTATGATTGGTGAAGGTCCTGCTGCCCGCTCAATTAAATTAGATCTACCACCATTTACATTAGTCGCAGCAACAACGCGTGCGGGGCTACTCACCTCGCCTTTACGTGACCGTTTTGGGATCGTGCAACGGCTGGAGTTCTATTCAGTTGAGGACTTAACCTATATTGTCACCCGTTCGGCAAACTTGATGGATGTTCCGATTACCAAAGAAGGTTCAACTGAAATCGCTAGACGTGCACGTGGTACGCCACGTATTGCCAATCGTTTATTACGTCGTGTTCGAGATTATGCACAAGTGAAAGGCACGGGTGAAGTGACACAAGAGATGGCACAACGTGCTTTAGACATGCTTAATGTAGATAAAGATGGTTTAGATACTTTAGATCGCCGTTATCTCAGTATGTTACTTGAGCGTTTTGAAGGTCGTCCAACAGGTGTTGAAGCTTTAGCAGCCGCGATGGCTGAAGATAGCGGAACACTTGAAGATGTGATTGAGCCGTATTTAATTCAGCAAGGTTATGTGATGCGTACTGCGCGTGGGCGTATTGCAACCAATATGGCGTATTTGCAGTTTGGTATGACACCGCCAGAATGAAATTATTAGGTTTCTTTTATAAATTCTTTATTTTCTTCTTAATAGAAGAAAATAAAGAGGGTCTAAACAATTATGAAAGAAGTCTAATATGTTATTTATTACTATTCCCATCCTATCATTGACGCAATATCATTCCCTCAATTGCTCGCAGTATGCAGAAATAGGTTAAGGATATGGCTAATCATTTTGAATTTAATATTCGTGTATATATTGAAGATACAGATGCAGGTGGTATCGTTTACCATGCCAATCACATTCGTTTTATGGAACGCACGCGAACTGAATGGTTACGTGCAGCAGGCATCGATCACTACTGGCATCAACAAGACTACAACTTCGTTGTACATCAAATTCAGGTGAAATATGTACGCCCTATATTAATGGACGATTTAATTACCGTTACAGCACGTGTTATTTCGTGTAAAGCCGCGTCTTTTGTGTTGCAACAAAATATTTATCGTGGTGAAATCTTGCTTGCTTCAGGTGAGGTTACGTTGGCATGTTTAAACAAAGAGTTAATGCCACGTAGACTTCCTGAAGAAATACGTGATCTGATTCAAAAAGAATTAGCACAGGACTAAAAATAAACTTTCGGCACTCAACTTATGGCAACTAATTTAGAATCTTCTCTACATATTTCTGACCTGATTTTACAAGCCAGCCCAGTCGTGCAATTGGTCATGTTGATCTTATTACTAGCGTCAATTTTCAGCTGGTACTTAATTGCCAAATTACATATGGGTTTTAAAAAAGCAGCTCAAGATGATGAGCATTTTCAAAAAATGTTCTGGTCAGGTGCCGAATTAAACACGCTCTACAATAATGCTCAGTTAAACTCGAAACGTAGTGGCCTAGAAGATATTTTTTATCAAGGTTTAGGTGAGTTTTTTAAACTACAAAAACGCAAAGCAGATACCAATCAAACCATTGAAGGTACTGAACGTATTCTTCGTGTCGGTCTAAGTCGTGATCAAGGCGGTTTAGAACAAGGTTTAGGAGCGCTTGCGAGTATTGGTTCTGTTGCGCCTTATATCGGCTTATTCGGTACGGTTTGGGGCATTATGAATGCCTTTATTGGCCTTGCTGCCGTTGATCAAGTTACTTTGGCAACCGTAGCACCGGGTATTGCTGAAGCACTTATTGCAACGGCAATCGGTTTATTTGCAGCAATTCCTGCTGTGCTGGCTTTTAACCACTTCACAGCGAAAGGTGAATCTATTTACTCAGATCGTGCGTTATTCGCAGAAGAAATGGTCGCTCTTTTACAGCGTCAAGCGATTGGATCGACACAGGAAGATGCATAATGGCAATTCAACGATCTGGGCGTTTTGAACGCATTAAAAAACCACTGAAAAGTGATATGAACGTTGTACCCTATATTGACGTTATGTTGGTACTTTTAGTCATTTTTATGGTCACTGCACCTATGATTACCAGCGGCATCAAAGTTGATTTGCCCCAAGCGAATAATAATCCTATCGAATCGAAAGACATGCCTGCAATGGTAACGATTGGCAAAGATGGCAATATTTATTTGCAATACCAAGATCATAAAGATAGTGAACCTCTTTCACTTGAGCAGCTTGAAGCTATTTTGAGTGATGCTCAAAAGCAAGCGGAACAAGAAAATAAACAACTCACCGTATTAGTGAATGGTGATAAATCTCGCCCCTATGGTGAGGTTGTATCACTCATGGCTAGTTTACAAGAAACCGGTTTAACTCAAGTTGGTTTACTGACAGAGCCATTAAAGTAAGTTATGAAAAAATTTCAAGAGCCACCTTTTAAACAAAATGCAATTGCGCTAGGTTTTACCCTTGGGGTACATGCAATTGCGATTGTTGGCTTGCTTTTCTTAGGTCTAAGTAAACCGCCTGAGCAACCGAAAAAACTGACGACTGTTCTCATCAAGCCTGAAGATTTACCACCACCGATGGCAAAACCTGTAGAACAGGAAACGACTGCTGAAAATCAAGCGGAAGAAATATTAAGCCCTGTTGTAGATAATACTCAACCTGAAAATGTTCCTGTCACTCCACTAACGCCTACTGCACAGCAACTCGCTGATGCAAAACAAAAAGCAAAAGAAGCAGCCCAAGCAAAACAAGCAGAAGAACAACGCAAAATTGCCGAAAAACAACGTGCAGATGAAGAAGTAAAACGTCAAACAGAACAAGCTGCTGCCGATAAAGCTGCGAAAGACAAAGCCGCTGCTGACAAAGCATCAAAAGACAAAGCTGCCGCTGATAAAGCTGCAAAAGACAAAGCCGCTGCTGATAAAGCTGCTAAAGACAAAGCTACTGCTGATAAAGCTGCTAAAGACAAAGCCGCTGCTGATAAAGCTGCTAAAGACAAAGCCGCTGCTGATAAAGCTGCTAAAGACAAGGCCGCTGCTGATAAAGCAGCTAAAGACAAAGCCGCTGCCGATAAAGCTGCGAAAGACAAGACCGCTGCTGATAAAGCTGTAAAAGACAAAGCCGCTGCCGATAAAGCTGCGAAAGACAAGGCCGCTGCTGATAAAGCTGCAAAAGACAAAGCTGCTGCCGATAAAGCTGCGAAAGACAAAGCCGCTGCTGACAAAGCATCAAAAGACAAAGCTGCCGCTGATAAAGCTGCAAAAGACAAAGCCGCTGCTGATAAAGCATCAAAAGACAAAGCCGCTGCTGATAAAGCTGCAAAAGATAAAGCAGATGCCGAAAGAGCCGAAGCAGATGCAAAAGCCGCTGCTGCTAAAAAGGCAGAGCAAGAGGCAGCTCAGAAAAAGGCAGATTCGAAAAAAATTGCTTCGACTGCCAAACGTGATTTCACAAATAAAATTGAAAGAGCTTGGAATGTCCCTGCTGGTTCAACAGGACAAAAAGCAACAGCCCGTGTAACACTTAGTGATAGTGGTGCTGTTTTATCTGTGATTGTAAATTCTAGTGATCCCGATGTAAAAGCAAGTGTAGAAGCCGCTGTTCGAGCCGCTGCTCCTTACCCTATGCCAGATGACCCTGATGCACGCCGTGAAGCAAGAAGCTTTACTTCTAGCTTTACTGCAAAACAGTAATGAATAGTTAACGTTACATGCTTTTAATAGAACAAAGCCTGTAACTATGTTAAATAATCAACAGCCACAAAAATACGAACATAAGTAATTGTAACTATGGACAAGACTCGTAAACACCTCATCTCTTTAGCAGTTTTGACTGCTATTAGCGCAATTGTTCCAACAGCAACTTTTGCACAACTTCACCTTGAAATTGCAAAAGCACCCGAACAAGCGCCAAAAATTGCAATTATCCCTTTTACAAATGACAGTGCGATTTATCCAATCATTGAAAATGATTTAAATCGTTCAGGTCGATTTACAAGTGCATCGCAAAACTTACCTGCAACTGCAAGCATCAACCAAATCCAAGCTGGTGATTGGCAAAATGCTGGTGTTCCATATGTGGTGGTTGGTCAAATTAAAACCATCGATGCGAATACATTTGAAATCCATTACCAACTCTATGATGTACAAAAACAACAATATTTATTAAATGAAGTGCTGACTGTACCAAGCTCTCGTGTTCGTCAAGCTGGGCATATGATCAGTGATGCGATATACCAAGCACTAACTGGTATTGCGGGTGATTTCAGCGGTCGTATCGCTTATGTATTACGTAATCCAGAAACCCCTGCTCAACGTTATACATTACAAATTGCCGATACTGATGGCGAACAACCTAAAACGGTACTGTCATCACGAGATCCAATCCTTTCTCCAACATGGACACCTGACGCTAAAAAGATTGCTTATGTCTCTTTCGAAACTAAACGTCCTGCAATTTACATTCAGGATTTAGCAACGGGTCAACGTGAGGTTTTAGCGAGCTTCAAAGGCTTAAATGGTGCACCAAGCTTCTCGCCCGATGGGCAATCTATGTTGTTCACAGCATCTATGCATGGTAATCCTGAAATTTATCAGATGAATTTAAATACGCGCCAATTACAGCGTATGACCAATGACTCAGCGATTGATACCGAAGCACGTTATGCACCTGATGGAAAATCATTTATTTTTACCTCAGATCGTGGCGGTTCTCCTCAAATTTATCGCTACAGTTTTGATGATAGTTCAGTTAAACGCCTTACCTTCAAAGGTGCATTTAATGCACGCGGCACGTTAAGTGCTGACGGTAAAAAAATTGCTTTAGTTCATCGACCAAGTGGCAGTAATTACAAAGTCGCATTACAAGATATTAATACAGGGATCACTAATATATTGACACCAACCAGTCTGGATGAGTCACCAAGTTTCTCTCCGAATGGGCAGATGGTTGTTTATGCAACACGTGAGGGTAACCGCGGCTTACTCTCTATTATGTCTACAGATGGTCGATTCCGTATGAATTTACCAAGCGAACAAGGTGAAGTCCGTGAACCCGCTTGGGCACCAAAATAAATTTGATTGATTGGAGAATCACATGAATATTAAATACCTAACACTCCCACTCTTAGCTGCGACGATTGCTTTCACGGGTTGTGCGAGTCGTAAACCTGCTGCTGAAATCACAGCAGGCAATACAGCACCTAATACATCAACCACGGTAAGCACTGACGGACTAAGTGAAGATGCTGCATTGAATGCACAGAACTTGGCTGGCGCTTCATCAAAAGGGGTAACTGCTGCGAACAAAGCATTTTTAGCGAAACGTGTTGTTCACTTTGATTACGATAGCAGCGATCTATCAAATGATGACTATCAAACACTTCAAGCACATGCACAGTTCCTTGTTGCAAATGCTAATTCTCGGGTGGCATTGACAGGTCACACGGATGAACGTGGTACGCGTGAATACAATATGGCTTTAGGTGAGCGTCGTGCAAAAGCGGTCGAAAGTTTCTTGATTACCAATGGTGTCAACCCACAGCAGTTAGAAGCCGTGAGCTACGGTAAAGAAGCACCTGTAAACCCGGGTCATGACGAAGCAGCGTGGAAAGAAAATCGTCGCGTAGAAATTAATTATGAAGCAGTGCCACCATTATTAAAATAATGTTCAGATTTGCAATAAAAATGCTCACAATGTGAGCATTTTTATTTTGATTAAGATGAAGATTTTTGCTTCGACTGAGGTTGCATCGACTCAATCATATCGTGCTTATTAAATTCTTTGTACTCAGGCTTCGCTTCATACTCTTTCCAAGCATCTTTCACACTTTCTTTCGAAATCGTATCTAAGCTAATCGATTCACTTGGCGTGGGGGTAGCTTCAAAATTTTTGGTTGACATCGTTACTCTCCAAACTTCCTGTCTAGTATGCAATCAACATAGCATGTAATAGAATGCTTGTAATCACAAAAGCAACATAAATAAAGTAAGATAATTTTTATTTTCGAGCGATCTCATCTAGAATAGCGACATTCTTTTTATCAATTTTTGATGCGGCTAAATCGGAGCAATTCAATATGTCAAACCTTACATTATCCCAATATTTAGAACAACAAAAAGGGAATTTGACACCAGAATTGGCACAAGTCATTGAAACAATCGCGGCAACATGCCAAACCATTGACCAAGCACTACAAAAAGGCGCTTTAGCTGGTATTTTAGGCAGTGCTGGCAACGAAAATGTACAAGGTGAAACTCAAAAGAAATTAGATGTCATTTCTAACGACTATCTTATTGATGCATTAAAAGCGCATCCGCAAGTAGGTGGATTAGCTTCTGAAGAATTGGATGATTTCACACCTGCCCAAGAAAATGGCAAATATTTAGTGTTATTCGATCCACTCGATGGTTCAAGCAACATCGACATCAACATGTGTGTCGGTACAATTTTCTCTATTCTTCCCGCTAAAAATGCAGTCACTCAATCTGCAGATTTTATGCAAGCGGGTACTGAGCAAGTCGCTGCTGGGTATGTACTTTATGGTCCTTCGACCATGTTAGCGCTTACCGTAGGTGCAGGTGTTGTATTCTTTACTTTCGATCCAACCACTCAAACCTTCCTACTTACTACGAATCAAGTTCAAGTTTTAGCAGATACACAAGAATTCGCTATCAACTCATCAAATCAACGTCATTGGGAAAATCCAGTGAAACGCTATATTGACGAGCTTTTAGCGGGTAAAACATCAGTCCGTGAAAAAGATTTCAATATGCGTTGGGTTGCATGTATGGTCGGTGATATTCACCGTATCTTATGTCGTGGCGGCATCTTCCTCTACCCTTATGATCTCAAAGATCCTAAAAAAGCAGGTCGTTTGCGTTTAATGTATGAAGCAAATCCAATGAGCATGTTAATTGAACAAGCTGGTGGTGCCTCTACGACAGGACGTGTTCGCATTATGGATATTCAACCAACAGAATTACACCAACGTGTTCCTGTTATAATTGGCTCTAAAAATGAAGTGGAACGCGTAACAAGCTACCACTAATTACTTTTATATTCAGGGCATTATTATCATCTTATAATGCCCTTTTGGATCTTTATATTATGGCTGTTATTTTTCTAGAATCAAAAGACAATGCAAAAATCAAACATTTGCGTGGGCTGATCGAACTCAATAGTGCTCGAAAGAAACATCAGCAAACTGTTCTAGAAGGTACTCATCTGTGTTTAGCATGGCTACAACAACATAAAAAAATCTTTTCATTATTTACGACTGAACAAGCTCTCGATCATTCTGAATTACAAAAGGTGATTGAATTACACCAGGGACATATTTTTGTCATTAGTGAAGTACTGTATAAAGATTTAAGTACTTTAGGTACAACTCTGCCTTGTTTAGCAATTGTCGATCTCCCTAAAACATCATTAACAATTGATTTTAAAGCTGATACCTTAATCTTAGAAAATGTGCAAGACCCTGGAAATGTTGGTACGCTATTGCGTTCGGCTGCCGCAGCCAACATTAAGCAAGTAATTTGTACGCAAGGTTCAGCCTCTCTTTGGTCCCCACGTGTATTACGCGCAGGAATGGGTGCCCATTTTAGCGTACATTGTTTTGAGAATTTTCAGTTAACCGACATTCTTCCCAAGTTTCAAATTCCTGTGTTTGTAACGAGTTCACATCGTTCAACCAGCTTGTATAGCAAAGATTTAAAGCAAGCATGTGTTTGGATTTTAGGTAATGAGGGACAAGGTGCAAGTGACTATGCCCTAGAACATGCTCAGGCTGTTACTATTCCTCAACCGGGTGGGCAAGAATCTTTAAATGTTGCCATCGCTGGATCAATTTGCTTTTTTGAAATGGTTCGCCAACGCCAATAAAACGTTAAATTATTTTAAATACGATTTTTTTAATGAAAAAATCCATTACACTCATTAAATAATTGCTTAAGTTGTCAACGCATCCACCATTTTCAACGTTATATGATTAATGAATTGAAATAATGGTGGGTATCCATGACAGGATTTTCCATCTCTATGGATTTAGCACCGAAACAGGCTCGAACTGAAAATGGTACTGATTGTAGTACTGTTGAACAACGTCTGTGTTTTTTTATGCAAGACGTTACAGGTCGTGCACTTGTGATGATGGAAAGTGCAACTCAGGGACAACAAGGCATTGCAATGGATTTGGTACAAGAAGCCTTTATTTCATTGCATAAATCGTATTCAGATAAAAGTATTGAAGAATGGTATCCATTGTTTTATACCATTTTAAATAATAAATTACAGGATTGGAGGCGCAAAGAAGCTCGTCGAGCAACTCCTTTCTCATTATTCAAAAAAATTAGCTTAGACGATGATGAGGAAATTATTGATGTGGTAGATGAATCTACCCCCAATCCATTCGAATTTCTGAACCAAGAAGTCACAATGGATGAAATTCAGGCTGCCATCAACCAATTACCAGTACGTCAACAGCAAGCATTTATGTTAAGAGCTTGGGAAGGTTTTGATACGGCAACCACCGCTCAAATTATGAATTGCAGTGAAGGTAGTGTAAAAACCCATTATCATCGTGCAATCCAAGGGCTTAGAATTGCTTTAGAGCATTTAAATCCACATACGGGAGGGTCATCAAATGAATAAAGATGAGTTCACTAAATCAGTGACTTCCAAACTCGATCAACTAGCAAAAGAGCAACATCACAAAAAAATGTTAGTGATGAACCATGTTCTAGATACTGTTCAAAAGAAACCAACCTCTTATTATAGTCTGTGGAAAATGGGAGGCTTTGCTTTAGCAGCAGCTCTTACTGGTATTGTTGTATTACCAAGCTCTCTACAACTGAACGATAAGCCACAAAGTCAGGTCGTTGTAAATCCAAAACTTTCACCACAAATGGTTGAAGATATGGAAATGTTGATGGTACTTGGTGAGGATAAAGTTCCACATGGCAGCTAAGAAAATAGCAATAGTTGTGTGTACACTCAGCTTACTTCAAACAAGTTTTGCTGGTTCTGAGCGTTTTTGGGTGTTCTCAAAATCAAATAAACCAACTACAGAAGAAGCTTGGGATGATTTATCTCCAGAAGTACAACGTGTTCTTATTCAACGTTATCAAAGTTTAAAAGAAATTCCAACTGATCAAGGCTCTCAACTTCAACAAAGAATGGAATGGTTTACTCAGCTTCCAGAAGATGAAAAACAAAAAATGCGTAATGTTTGGCAAAAACTGGGAACTCAGGAACGGAACACTTTGCGTAAACGTATGCAAAATGCCAGTGCCGAAGATAAAGTGAACATCCGTGAAGAATACTTAAGCAAATATTCTGAACACTAATTGTTTTTATATGAATTTCTCTTTAGTTGTATATATTTAATTTATAATTTGAACATATAAAAAGAGCGCTTTAAAAGCGCTCTTTTTATTCACTCTTACTTTTTATAACGACGATATGCTAGTAAACCCAACAAACCTAATGCAGAGAAGATACCCATACTTCCTCCGCCGCTTTTCGCAGGTCGAGTATCATCCGAGGTAGTTGCTGTACTAATTACGTTTACAGTTGCTAAATTTGAAAGTTTTGGTGTTTCATCATTATCATAAACTTGATAATTAAACGAATAATTAAATGGATTAAAAGTATTTACTTCTTGAATATAAATATTTCCACCATAACACGTTTCTTTTTGATCAGGCGGAGGACATTTACCTTTACGATCAGCAGTAACTATTAGATTTTTTGTTGGGACATTCGATAATCTTATCGGTAATTCTAACCCATCTTCATTTATCCAAAAGTCTGACTTATTAGGTTTTGTTTCAGGACCTTTACCACCTGGGCCTGTATCACCTGCATCGTTAGCTAGTTCTAAAAGATTCAATTTTGCGATTTCTTTTTGCTGATACTTTAATGTCACAGATGTATCTTTAGCTTCAGGTGCTTGATTTGTAAATGAGGCCTTAATTAAACCTTTTGTTTGTATTGTATGATCATTTTTATATGTGATGGTATAACTACACAAAGCTTGTTCACCATCTTGTGTAATCGTATCATCTTTTCTATATACAACAATTTGTTGAATCTCAGGAACCCAAGTACATACTAAATTTCTATCTTCACGAGAATTTAGTTGACCATTAACAACTGAACCAACCCCAACCGTATCAACTTTAATATCATATAATTCTGGGCTGAAAAAATCTAAATGATGACTATCATCTTCGTGTGGTAATGGAAGTTGAAATGATTGTAAGTCAATATAAATAGCCCGATATTTTAAATTTTCTTTTTTATCATAATATTCAACCAATTTTTTATATGGTTCTAATCGGTATTTATAGTAGGTAAGATATTCTGGATCATTTGGGTTTTTAACTAGATTATCAAAAAAATCATTCTGAACCTTATAATTACTTATTAATTGACTCAATGATCGATTAGTAATACTGTCAATATCACCTGCAGTTAATTTCATCAATTCTACAGAACCAATATCACATGTATTTTTTGCTTCCGGTTGATAAAATAATACTCCATCAGCAAGACGAGCTAATCCTCTTTGATCATATTCACTACAACCAATTGCACCTTCACTACTTACATTCACTAAATCCTGCTTATCGCCCCCTGCTTGTGTTATTCTTTTTGGATAATACATTGGTAAAAAAGCAGTATATTGAGATGCTGGGGCCATTGAACTTAATACAGTATCCATCGCAACATTGGTTAAATCAATGTTTGTTGTATTATCTTTATATACCTCTTCGGGTAAATCACATTTGCCATTATTTAATAATGAAAATGCATTATAGATAGCACCAATTGCCACATTATCTTCTTTTGAAGCATCACCCAACAAATAACGACAAGAATATGCTCCTGAATTATAAGCAATTATATTAAAAAGCAAAGTCTTTATACCAATCTTATCATATAGAAAAGTTGTATATGCTTTATTTTCTACAATAGTGTTACTTGTTAGTGCTAATGCACTACCGCTACTTAATATTGTTGAATTGTTTTGATCTTCAGATCCAGCTTTTGTATCACCACTAAATTTTATTAAATTTCCTTTGACAGAGTTAGCGGTATTCTGAGCAATCGTATTTGCTTCCAATTCTGCTTTAGGTAGACCACAAAACTCCAACATACTTAATGAAGTATCCGATCCATTTTTTATCAGACTACTTGCTGTAAAACTTATATTTCTTTCCGAATATAGATTATCATTCTTACAAGCCATTGCAATTACACTACCAACTGTAGCGTCATTACCTTCAAATAAACTTTTAGAAATTGTAGCCGAAGCAGCTAGTCCAGCTAGATAAATTGCCCCACCTGCACCAGTAGTTGCTTTAGAGTTTAATACCTTAATACTTTGTAATGTAATATTTGCACCAGCATAAATTGCACCACCATTTCCCTGATTAGGCGCAACACCATTCGCAAGTATTAAATTCGTTAAAGTTAAAGCGTTCTTACCAGCAGTTGTATTAAAAATTCGAGAATTCTCTGCTTTGATAGTAGTCTTAATTTCAACTTGTGCAGGATATTGATTTGACACATCATTAATTAGAACATTCTTTTCATTCCAATTAGCTGGAGCTGCCCCCCAAATTCTCACTTCTGAGTCAGGTGTTAATTCACTTTTTATCGTATATTCACCCGCTTCTAATTGGATATCTTGAGTATTAGAATAAATATCTGCAACAACACAACCATGTGCAGATACACGCGTTTTTGCAACCTCTAAAGCTTCTCTGATTGAACAAAGAGAATCTTCTTTATTTTCATCATTAAAGGTAGTCACTTTAATTGGTGCTGTTGCACTATTTGTTGCAGCTAACAATGGCATAGCTGAAACAACCATTAACGCTAATAAGGTTTTCTTATAATTTTTCATCTCATTTATCATCCTTGATTATGATTTAAAACGTCTCAATCCAATTAAACCAAACACCATTAAAATCCATCCAAAATCCATGCTGCCAACATTTACAGTTTTACTTTGAAAATTATTTGGCGGATCTTGGACAATTGTCGTAGGAATATCAATATAATAATTTGAAGGGTCATTAAGCCTAGTGATTGTAGTGATTACACGGATATTAAATTTATCTGCACCATGCCAATTACCATTTGGCACATAGACAATATTCCCTTTTGAATCTATTGTTAATTTACCTTTTGACTTTGTTTCAGTCTGTTCAATATTAAGACAACCTGGTTGCCATGGTAATCCGTTAGCATCTGTATCACTCTTAAATATTATTTTACACGCCTCAGGATCAACTAATTCACCATCCAATAAACTATTCGCAATACTAAACTTTGCGATTTGACCATATAGAATATCTTGCCCAGCAATTTCTACATCATTACGATTTACTACCAACTCAATCGCACCTAGATCACATAGTTCACTATAAACACTGCGCGCTTTACCTCGTTGATCAGAGGTTTCACAACTAATAGCCCCCTTGTTTGTCCCATCGCTAAAAATCCTCCCCTTATTAATGATTAGAGAGTCAGACAATGAATTATAAGAAGTTAATAATCTTGGTTGAAAAAAACCTAACATTTGATCTTTGGGAGTCGTATAAGGACATAATAATCCTTTGTCCTGAGGTAAATCACAATCCCCCTCCACTTGTCCACCTGCGATCAAATCAGTGTTTAATAGAAAATTTGGCAGTCCAGCGGGTGCATTACGATTGCAATCCACCTCTGTCAAATTACTTTGAATAACCGAAGAATCATTACTATCTGCAACACAGTTTTTATTATTTTTAGCTATGATACTATTTAAAATAAACGCACCATTCTCTAATTCAGCGGGTTTTGTGTCAGTAGCAGGGGTTGAAATCCATTTCGGAGCTTGCAAATATAGTCCAGCATCATTATAAATCATCGTAATATTATTGATGACCATTCCCCCTCGAATATTTGCTACATAGCCTCCCTTATTATTAAAAATGGTTGAATTTCTGAGTCCAAAAACTCTCAACAAGAGCGCATTCGAGATTGCGGTATCACTATAAGCATTTTGTACATATAAAATACTTCCATTTGCTTTTACTTCATTATTCTTTATCACTGATTGAGTAATATTATAACGAGGAACCTCACTATAAATGACCGCCCCCTGATCAGCTTTATTACCTTCAAAAATAGTATTACTTACACTAACAACACCTGCAGTTTTCTTGTCAGATAGTAAACCTTTATTATAAATAGCACCGCCTAAACTTGCATTACCATCCATCAATCTAGAGTATTGAATTGTTAATATTTCACGATTTAGAATCAAGCCACCTTCAACTACTTTCTGCGATGACCCTTTAAGATTCAGCTCTTTTAAGCCCACTGATAAAAGTTCATTTTCTACATTATTATCATCTATAATAAAAACACTTTCCGAACCCAACATTTTAATAGTAGCATTATTTAAACCTTGCTTATTATCATTAAAATCAGTACTGGAAGCAGTATTAATAGTCATCGATGCTTTAATTTGTATTGCCTTATTTAGAGTGTACTCTTTATCACGTTCTAGAATAATAATCGATGAAGCATCCTTATTACCACAACCATGATAACCGTTTTCAAATTCTTTTTGAGTACGATTATTTAAGAATGTTACAGCTTCACGTAATGAACAAACGGTATCATCTTTGTCTTCATCAACTAATGTTGTAACTTGAATATCCGCAGAATATACATGTCCAGTAATCGCAAATAAAGCGCAGGCAAGCGTCCGTTTGAGCATACCGTTCTCCTTCTATTTTCATTTTTCTTAGTATTGCAAACTACAAATTTGCAACCACATTCCTTTGTGCGTACTTTGTCATAGCTGTCAAAATTACTCAAGAAATTTTATGCGATTAGTGATATTCATCAATCAGAGCAAAAATTTGCTTAATCGTCGTATTTGAGAGCTTTGTTTTCTCACCTTTCAACATCTTTTCAAGTTGGGCAAGTGTCTGTAATAGAATGGAAGCTTGATGTGGCCCATTACTCAACAAATAATCAATAATTTGTTGGTCAAAATGAATTCCTCGCCTCGTCATAACAGAGTGTAATAAAGCCTGTCGATCTGTATATGAGCTTCCATTTGGCACTTTGACACTGACCGCTTGAGTCAGTCTCGACTGTAAGTCAGGTAATTCTAATTTTAATTCTATCGGTGCTACACGAGATGAAAAGACCAGTTGTCCATCATGATTATTCATTAAATGAAAAACAGCTTTTTGCCAATGAGGTACACCACTAATTGCATCAATATCATCTAATGCCACTAAATCATAAAACTCTAATGAAGTAATCGCTTCAATTGGTGCATCTAATAATTCTAATAATGAGACTTTTATTGCACGACGACCCAATTCTAAATATGAATCACAAATTGCAGAGAGTAAATGGCTTTTACCAGTACCAGCACCGCCATAAACATAAAAGCGATTTACCAGTCCAGTATGTAACTGTCGTATCGCATCAACTACATGACCCCACCCTGGCCCCGAAAAATCGCTAATTCGCGCATCGAGCTGTGGTTCTATATCGAGTTGTAGTTGACGCATATCGTTAATTTGTTCCTCAATTACTTTAGATCATTTGAATGTGAAGTTTCGCTATCTTGAGAGTTTTTAATCTCAATATCAAGTTCTACATCACCAGCATCTACATTTATACGTTGAATTTCACCATGTTGAATACTGACCTCAATTGGAGATCCGTAAAATCGACTTTTTTCGTAATTATCTCTTGCGTGTTTAAGTAACACGACGATAACAGCCGCTACAGGCAAAGCAATCAGCATCCCTAAAAAACCACCCAGTTGAGCACCAGCTAGTACCGCAAATACAACAGCAACAGGAGATAGACCAATTTTGTCACCAAGTAAGAAAGGCTGCAAAATATATCCTTCTACCATTTGCCCAATCATAAATACAATACCCACTAAAAGTAACTGCATCCAATCAAGACCAAACTGGAATAATGAAGCAATCACGGCTGCGATAATACCAACACCAAAGCCTAGATAAGGGATAATACTGGCCAAACCAGCAATCATTCCAATAATTAAACCCACTTCTAAACCAATGATTTGCAGGCCAACGGCATACACTATTCCTAATAGCAGCATTACGAGGAACTGACCTTTAACAAACGCTCCAAGGACACTATGACATTCACGAACAATGACTAAGGTTGATTCTTCATATGGACGAGGTATTAAACGACGCATACTTTGCAACATTCTTTCCCAATCAAGTAAGAAATAGAATGAAATGATAGGAATCAAAATAAATACGCCACCTAATTGAATAAAATTCAAACCAGATTGTGCTAAACGTAAAGCCATGGCTTGAATACTATCTGCACTGTAATTCGTTTGAATGTATTCCATAATTGCTTTAGAAATCTGTTCTGTATCCAACTCCATTGGAACAACATTAAAAGTATGGGATACCCAAGGTAGAAATGTCGCATTTACCCAATGTATACCTGCTGGAATACTATCTCGCGCATAGATTAATTGCTTCCAAACCAATGGAACAAGGAACCATAAAACAACTGTTAAGGTTACGCCAATCCCAACAAAGACGAGACTGATCGCCAACCAACGAGGTAATTTAATTTTTACAAGGACATCTACAAGGGGACTAAAGAGATAGGCAATAAAAAAAGCGCCAACAAATGGTAATACAACTGGTTTTAATAGATACAACACCCAAAGTAGTAATGCGAGTCCTGCGAGGATAAAGATACGACGTAGTACCTGATCTTGCATAAAATCTAGCCTTTTTTCGTGTAATCGTTATAAATGGGAAAAAAATTTAATTAAAGATAGCATTTTCGAGCATAAATAACATAAGAGTTTCGTATATTCAGGTTATAATCTGCCGCCAATGCGGAGACTTCACTATGAGCAACTCAACTTCTACCCCAAATACTGGTTTAAGCTATAAAGATGCGGGCGTCGACATTGAAGCGGGCGACGCACTGGTCGATCGTATCAAATCTGTCGCTAAGCGTACCACTCGTCCGGAAGTCATGGGCGGTTTAGGTGGTTTTGGCGCACTATGCAAAATTCCAAAAGGCTATGAAGAACCTGTATTGGTTTCTGGCACAGACGGCGTAGGTACAAAATTACGTTTAGCGTTAAATCTAAATCGTCACGACACGATTGGTCAAGATCTTGTTGCAATGTGTGTAAACGATTTACTTGTTTGTGGTGCTGAACCATTATTTTTCCTAGACTACTATGCAACAGGTCATTTGAATGTTGATGTTGCAGCAAATGTAGTAACGGGTATTGGTAAAGGTTGTGAACTTGCTGGCTGTGCACTTGTTGGTGGTGAAACTGCTGAAATGCCAGGTATGTATGAAGGCGAAGATTACGATCTTGCTGGTTTCGCTGTTGGTGTAGTTGAGCATAGTAAAATTATTGATGGCACTAAAGTAAAATCTGGTGATGTACTTATCGGGGTTGCATCAAGTGGTGCGCACTCTAATGGTTACTCATTACTACGCAAAATTTTAGATGTTAAGAACGTTGATTTAACTCAAATCGTTGATGGTCGCCCACTTGCAGATGTTGCAATGGAACCAACACGTATTTATGTAAAACCAGTACTTGAACTTTGCAAACAAGTTGATGTCCATGCAATGGCACACATTACTGGTGGTGGTTTACCAGGTAACTTACCGCGTGTTCTTCCAAATGGCGCACAAGCGGTGATTGATGAATCAAGCTGGGAATGGTCAGAATTATTCCAACTATTACAACGCGAAGGTAATGTAGAACGCTTTGAAATGTATCGTACATTTAACTGTGGCGTTGGCATGGTAATCGCTGTTGATGCAAGCGAAGCTGATAAAGCCATTGATGTATTAAATATTCAAGGCGAAAAAGCATGGAAAATTGGTTATATCCAAGAAAATGCTGAATCAGTTGAAGGTGCAGACGAAAAAATTCGCGTGATCTTTGCATAATGAGAATTGCTGTCCTTGTCTCAGGCAACGGTAGCAACTTACAAGCCCTGATAGATGCAAATCTATCGGGGCAAATCATTGGTGTACTCTCAAATAAAGCTGATGCATATGCATTACAACGTGCTGAGAAAGCCAATATTGCAACCGCTGTTATTTCACATAAAGATTATCCAAATCGAGAAAGCTTTGACGATGCTATGCATCAGCAATTGCTTGCTTGGGAAATTGACTTAGTTATCCTTGCAGGTTTTATGCGTATTTTAACGCCAAACTTTGTCAGTCAATGGCAAGGTAAAATGTTAAATATCCACCCTTCTCTGCTGCCTTTTTATAAAGGAATTAATACCCATCAACGTGTATTAAATACTGGAGATCGCTTGCATGGTTGTACCGTTCATTTTGTCACTGCTGAACTAGATGCAGGACAAAGTATAGCGCAATCCGCCATTCAAGTGAGTTTGCATGATAATGTAGAAAGCCTAGCACAACGTGTGCATGAGCTTGAACACTTCATCTACCCTCAGGTTGCAGAATGGTTATGTAATGGTCAACTCACTTGGACAAATGGTCAAGCATATTTCAATAAAAAACCTTTAGAACGACCAATTCAATTTGCTCAATTCTAAAAATAAAACACATCTTCGGATGTGTTTTTTATAATTCAATTTTTAAATTTTCACTGTTTTTCTATATAAGGATAATGAAGATAAATTGAAGCATAATATGTTTAGAGGAAGACCAATTTCCCAAAAGTAATACAAATCAATCGGAATAATAAAAAAATAAACACACCACTTAAAATATTATTCAAATTGTTGTTGCGAAAGCAAAAATAAGGCTAAGATTGGAAGAACATCTACAATTAAGAATAAGTAAATGTAAGGGTGTTGAACCAAGCGCCCAACAGAGGTGTTCAAACTTAGCCATAACAATTGTTGGTTATTTTGATAATAAAAATATTCTATCCCATAGAAAAATAGAATACCTAACATGTATACAGCTACACCATAAGTTTTCCATCGTTCTTCTTTATAAATTATTTGAATAAAGCGCATTTCTTATTGTCCATTAATTCAACCAAGTTTTGATCACCTCATACTTGGTTGAATTTCGTATTTTTTTAGCTTATTTATCAATCAAACTTCTGATTTTTTCCACAGTTTCAGTCGGATGCTCTAATGGGAACATATGTCCACCATTAACAATTGAAAAAGGAATACCCAATTTCCGTTTAGCAACTTGAGGAAGTTTTTCTTTTAAGAACACACTATCACGACCAACAACCAAATGAACAGGTACTCTAGGTTTTGGCATAGGTAACCACCACATCGATGGTGTCGTTCTAAACATTGCAACCTCATCCACTTTCGGAATGGTTAAAGTCACTCCACCCTTCAATGGATCATTGCTCAAAGCATGTTGAATATAAGCTTGGAAGCAATCTGCATCAAAGTGTTGATAAAATCCTCTGGAGCCTAAAAGTTGTGCTGCTTGTTCACGAGACTCCCAATGATCACGGCGACGTACTGATAGACCTGCTGGCGTAATTTTATCGACCAATTTAGGTTGAAAAACTTTAGCAAGATGAAAAGCAAATGATGCTTTACCTATAATAAATGGTGGGTCCAACATAATCACTTGAGAAAACAACTCAGGACGACGATAAGATGCCATTAGTGTTAATACAGAACCTAACGAGTGTCCCAAGCCAATTACTTTTCGACCTTGAGATTGTTGCACGATACTATCAATGATTTGATCAACTAAATGCCTCCACCCATGCGTAATTGGATAACGTTTATCAGTGCCAATCTCTGCAACATAAATAATGTCATATTGATCTTTTAACTGCTCAAATAGCTTCTGATAAACTTTAGATGGAACACCATTAGCATGTGCAAAATGAATCAAAGGTTTCATAAGCGTTTCTTTCAATTTATATATTGATTGGTCGATTATCTCGCGCTGCAAATGCTTTGCAATTTAAAAGGGAGAACTGCCCAGTTATGTTTAAAAATAAAAAAGGCTGTGAATGATCACAGCCTAGTCTTGATGATTATTGTATTTTTGCATTTTGTTGGGTTTGTAATTGTGCAGAAAGTGAACTACTAATTCCTTCACCAATCTTTGTACCCATACGTCCTAAAATCGACTCTAAAGGATTGCGTTGAACAGTATAATCTAATTTCTGATCTACTTTAAGATCGCGCATCAATGTTGTAATACTACCACTACGATCTGCAACACCTAACGCAATTGCCTGTTCACCCGTCCAGAATAGACCAGAAAATACCGCAGGATCATTTGACTTTAATCGTTTTCCACGACCTTCTTTGACTGCATTAATAAAATGTGTATGAACATTATCTAAAACAGCTTGCACATGTGCTTGTTGCGCTGGATTAATTGGCTTAGTCATACTTAGAATATCTTTATTATTACCAGAAGTTAAAGTACGGTCTTCAACACCAAGTTTTTGCGCTAAACCACTCAAACCATAATTCGGCATAATCACACCGATTGAACCAACCAAACTTGATGGGTTTACAATGATCTCATCTGCAGCAGAAGCAATATAGTAAGCACCCGATGCACCCATATCACCAATCACGGCATAGACTTTTTTATCTGGATGTTGTTTTTTAAGGTAGCGAATCTCTTGCCAAATCTCATCAGATTGCACGGGTGAGCCACCAGGAGAATTAATATTCAATGCAATCGCTTTACTGCCAGTGGCTTCAAATGCACGATTTAATGCTTTATTGGTGTCTTCACTATTGACAGTAGATTGACCACTAGAAGAATCAATAGTTCCAACAATATCAATCACAGCTAAATGATCAGAGCTGACATTCGTATTTGATTTTTCTACAGAAGTTGAGCAGCCTTTGCTCATTGCGATCAATACGATTAATAAATACGCAAAACCTAAGCATTTAAAAAAGATGCTCCAACGTCGACTACGGCGTTGTTCTTCGACAGAAGCCAAAACAGCTTTTTCTAAAATCTGCCATTCTTTGCCTGTCACATTATTGCTATTTGTAGGTTCATTTTGTGGTTTTGGTGGCCAATCGGACATAAGATTCCAATCCAATGTATTGTAAAGTGAATTTATTATATACGCTGATTTATAGAAAACTGTTTAAATAACTTGTTTTAACTTATAATTATTTTATACGTTATACTCTCCTCTTGTAATTTTTTTAATGTTTGATATATGGCACACCCCAAATCAACAAATAGTAATTACTGTCTCATACAATTTCTGAGTCATCAACCACTTCAATTAGGTCGTTTTATCGCAGGTTTTGTTGCACGATTGCTCAATAGTTTCCAGCTTTCTAAACTCTCAAAAATTATACAATTGAATTTACAGATCGTATTCCCTGAAGCATCTCAACAAGAAATAAATCAATTAAAAAAACAAGCAATTAAAAATGAACTAACCTCTTATTTTGAATTTGTGAGCATTTGGGGAGCTTCAAATGAGAAAAATATTCAGCGCATTCACAAAATTCATAATGAGCATTATTTTCACGAAGCCCTCGCAGAGAAAAAAGGACTTGTCCTGATTATGCCTCATTTGGGTACTTGGGAAGTGATGAATGCATGGCTATCCAAACATACTCAAATGACCATCCTTTATAAGCCTGTGAAAAATCCTGATGCTGATCGTTTTGTTCGTGATGCACGTAGCCGTAATCAAGCGAATTTAGTACCCACTGATGAAAGTGGAGTTCGTCAGATTTTTAAAGCATTAAAACAGGGTGGTACAACTGTTATTTTACCTGATCACACCCCTGATCACGGTGGTGAAATGATTAAGTATTTTGGTATTCCATTGGCATCAAGTAGTTTAAGCGCAAAGTTAATTCAAAAAACAAAAGCACGAACTTTGTTCCTTTATGCTTTGAGGAATGACCAAGGTGGATTCGACATGCATATCGAGCGTATCAATCCTCAAATTTATGAAGGTAATGCCGAAGATGGTACGCTTATTATTCATCAGACTTTGGAAAATTTAATCCAACGTCTTCCGATGCATTATCACTGGAGTTATAAACGATTCAGTGCGAACCCTAGCTTACGCAAAATTTATGATATTGACGTCAACGAAGCTTTAGCAAAAGTTGCTGAAGTTCGTCGGCAAGAAAATACTTAGCTTAATCCTATAAATATTGTGATATGAAAATATTACAATATTTAAGTTATTTTCTTTCCAACCATTTAATTTGCTGTCTTTGCTGTCTGAGCTCAACCTGACCATTTTCAAAAACAAAACGAATTGTTCCTGCTTCAACCGTAGTTAACAATGGAATGTGTAGCGCTTGTAGACGATTTTTCAACTCTTGACTGGGATGTCCATAACGATTATCAAACCCTGCCGAGGCAATCGCAAGTTTCGGTTTTAAAATCGCTAAAAAATCATAAGCAGAACTATGTTTACTCCCGTGATGTCCCAAGATCAAAACATCTACTTTTAAATCGGGATATTGTTGCATTAATTTATATTCAGCCTCCCAACCTGCATCTCCCATGATTAAAAAGTTTTGATAAGGTTGGGCATTTAGAAACTGCAAATACACCACACAGGAATACTCATTTTGCTGATCCTTTGCATGAATAAGCTCATCTGATTTAGGGGATAGAATTTCAACTTTTAGATTTTCATATGACCAATGCTGACCTTGCTGACAAAATGAGAAATTGTTTTTGAACTGCGTTTTTTGGTCATATTCATTTGACTGAACTTGGGATATTTCAAAGTTTTTTTGAATAATAGGAAAAGCACCACTATGGTCTTGATCAAGATGAGATAAAATTACATGGTCGATGTGGCGTACACCTTGTTGCCGTATAAATGGAATAACAACCCGCTCTCCTAAACTAAATTTATTTTCATTGTAAGAGCCCCCTGTATCAATCATAAAGATTTGCTCGGGATGTTGTAAAAATACAGCTTGCCCTTGTCCAACATCTAAAATATTTAAAACCGTAGGTTGAGTCTTTACACCTATACATATAGGTAAAAAACAAATCAATGCCCAAGCTTTAGGAATCGTTCCCCTCGGCATAAATAAAATAAGCATACCAAGGATTAAAGATACCATCGTTAAGTGTGTATAACTTACCCCATATAAATGCGGTGCAATATTTTGCAAGATGTCTAAAATTGACATCAATATAGATAATACAAAATCATTAATTTGAAATAAAAACTGCCCTAATGCAGGAATGATGAGCCAAATACATGCAGCCAGAATATCTAATGGCACAACGACACCGCCAAGTAAAGGAATTGCAATTAAGTTACTTAGAGGTGCAATCCAATAAACTTGCTGAAAGAAAATCAAGACTAATGGTAATAAGGCGATAAAAATCTTAGATTGCGATTCAACCAAAGCTTTAGCAGCTAAAAATATTTTTTGAGTCCACGTAATCGGCTGATCTTGCGGTAATTGTGCAATGGTCTGATAAACTCTAAGTAGAATAAAACAGGCCCCATATGACAGCCAAAAACCAGCGGATAGAATACTAAAAGGATCTAAAAGTAATAATATACTGGCACTATAAATCAATAAGCTAAATGGGCGAATCGATTGACGAAAGAAGAGAAAAATACTTGCAAGCAAAGCAGTCAATAAAGTTCTGATCGCTGGAATTTCAAAACCAACAAATGCCACATAGACCAGAACACTGAGTAAAAATGGCAATAATAATAAAATTTGTCTAGGCTGCCATAAGTATAGATGTGGGCAGTAACGCTGTATGAGACGTTGTATCAACCAAGACAACATGAATGCAAAGATCAACACATGTGGACCAGAAATCGCTAACAAATGCGAAATTCCAAGCTGTTGAAATTGTTGTTTCAATGTGCTGGATAACAGGCTTTCATCACCTGTTAGCAAGGCTAAAAGTAAACCTTTATGCTGAAGCTTAGAAGTTTGCAACATCTGCCGAAATGCTAAGCGTTTCATCTCAACGCTTAATAAAAACTTAGCAGAAAAGCTTTGCTGTTGCTTTAAGTGACCTTGATAACCCAAATGGTAAATTTCATCAAAGCTTAAAGGTTGAATAGACTGCACTGAAAATGCAGACATTATATTTTGCTGCAAAAACCATTTTTCCTGATCAAATGCACCCGCAACAGCATAACTATGCACTGGTTTAATCTGACCATAAACTCGATAATAATGACCCAACTCTAAGCTTTGCTTCTGATTTAACAGATATTTGTCTTGTTTTAAATAAAGTAACCAGTTGACAGATTGCTTATGTCGATTAAGCACTTCAGCAATTTGTTTATGACCATCATCACTCAATTCATCTATATTTTTAATATAAACAATTGCTTCATAGGATTGTGATTCAAACTCTTTTAATTGCAGTCGTTGTTCTAATGCGGAATCTGCAAAATGATATCCTGTTGTAAACAATCCCCAGCTTGCACTGATTAAAATAAGTGCTTTATAAAAAGGTCGATAAAAATAGAATTCTTTCTTGTATATGCCAAAGCTAAAGATCAGGATTGCAATAGCCAACCAAATCCACCATGTCAGCTCGATAAAATCAAGATGAAATCCGATGATTGCAATACCAGCAATCCAGCCCAATAAAATAATTTTTAACATGTAATTTTTTAATTAAGTTTTTGATTTTTCTGAACGCAAAATTAAAGCCCGTTTTCAGGGCTTTAACAAGAGATCAAACAAAATAAATTATTTTGGATCAATCCATAAACCATCTTGCATATGCAAAATCGAATCTGCTGATTGAGCCAATTGCTCATCATGAGTCACGATTAACATCGCCATATTCAGCTCTTTTTTGAGATCAGTCAGCAATTCAAAAATACTCAATGCTGTTTTACGATCTAAATTACCAGTTGGTTCATCTGCTAAGACAACTGCAGGTTTCGTCACTAAGGCGCGCGCTAAAGCCACACGTTGACGCTCACCGCCCGATAATTCACCTGGTTTATGATCTAAACGATGCGATAGACCGACACGATCAAGTAGGTATTCTGCTTGTCTTTTAACATCCTTATAATTACTTTCACGACGTAACATCAAAGGCATGGCTACATTTTCTAAAGCAGAAAACTCAGGCAACAAATGGTGAAATTGATAAACGAAACCTAGATATTGATTACGTTTATAACCACGCTCTGCTTCGCCTAAATTATCAAAACGCTGACCTTGCAAAAAGACTTGTCCTTGCGATGGTTGCTCTAGGCCACCAAGCGCATGTAATAACGTACTTTTACCTGAACCACTCGAACCAACAATGGAAACAAACTCGCCTGCTTTTACTTGAAGTGATAAACCTTTAATCACTTCAACTTTGCTTTTACCATCATCAAAATGTTTATAAATATCTTTGGCTTCTAAGACGATCTTACTCATAACGTAATGCCTCAGCAGGTTGAACTTTGGCTGCACGTAATGCAGGATAAATTGTCGCCAAAAAGCTCATCAATAATGAAACAATGACAATTACGGTAACATCTTGCCATCTGAGATATGAAGGCAGATAGTGAACAAAATAGGCATCAAACAAGTTCAAACCTAGAGCAGTATTGAACCAAGAAATAATATCGCTAATGGTCAATGCTAAAGTTACACCTAACACTGTTCCTGCAATCGTTCCAATGACGCCAATCACTGTGCCTTGTACCATAAAAATTTTAGTGATCATGGACGGTGAAGCACCGAGAGTCCGCAGAATCGCAATATCAGATTTTTTATCTGTTACAACCATTACTAAAGATGAAACGATATTAAATGCAGCAACCACAATAATCAGAACAAGAAGTAAACCCACTAAGGTTTTTTCCATCTGAATTGCATTGAAAAGATTGCCGTGCGTATACGTCCAATTCGATGCGTAGAAATTACTTGGTAATTGTTTCACGATATCATCTGCAACAGATGGTGCGGCAAAAATATCATCTAGCTTTAATCGCACGCCTTGCGCACCATCAGGCAAACGCAATAATGTTGATGCATCATTTAAGGCGATATAACCCACCATCGAATCAACTTCTGCACCTACACTAAAAATTCCAACGACTTTAAAACGTTTAAAACGTGGTACCACACCTGCTGGTGATGGTGTTGCTTCAGGCAGAACTAAGGTGACATTGTCATTTAAACCGAGACCAAGCGCATCGGTCATGTCCTTGCCTAGAACAATACCGAACTCGCCTTTCTTCAAAGCATTTAAATCACCTGAGACCATATGGTTTTGGATAATTGAAACTTTCTTTTCATATTTAGGCTCAATTCCGGTCACCATAATCCCTGCAACTTGCCCTTGAGCGGTTAACATCCCTTGCAATTGAGTAAATGGTGCAACACCTGTCACATGCGGATGGTGTTCAACTCTTTTTACAAGCTCAGGCCAATCTGTTAGTATCTGAGTAGAAGAAACTGTGGCTTGCGGAACCATTCCAAGAACACGATTTTTTAATTCACGGTCAAAACCGTTCATAACAGACAGTACTGTAATAAGGACAGCAACGCCAAGGGTTAAACCAATCATGGAAACCAAGGCAATAAAAGAAATAAAATGATTACTTCGCCGAGCACGAGTGTATCTCAACCCTATATACAGCGAAATTGGCTTAAACATACCATTTAGTCCGAGGTGATTTATTATGGAAAATTCACAACATCAGCTTGTTGAGGACAACTCTGAACGTCGAGTGATGTCTCGTATTGATGCTGTGTTAAGAATCAACTATCAAGTCATTCCTGACGACGTTGCGCTGAATGATCCTTATGATTCTCACTTTGTATTGCCACGCTATTTTCTACTACTTGCTGAATTAGATCAATTTGATCATGCATTTCGCTACGAATTAGAACAATTAAATGAAAAAGATCAACAAATTGCTCGCATATTATCCCTTTTCAATCAAAAATTGAATCTGATTACTGGTTCTTTTTACGACAATATCGTGCAATCCCTACTGCCAGTCCCTGAACAAGTTAACTTTTCCGAGAACGGTTTGAGCTTCTTTAGCTCACAAGATATTAATGAAGGAACCTACATTCATATTACGTTGAGTCATCCTGAAAACTACTTTCATATCGCAGCAACTGCTCAAGTTGCTTACAGCTCAGCAGATGAACAAGGTAAATTCCGTATTGGTGCTTACTTCATTACCCTTAATCCACAAGATCGTGCCAAATTAGCGGAAAGTATTCAAGAATCACAACAAACTGAAATCAACCCAAATTAAATATGAAAATGTCGTTTTCATATTTTCAAACGGCGATAGGTATTAAAATCTTTATAAAAATAAAGACACAAACCTAATAGAATGATGCTCGCCCCAACAAAAACCTGTACAGACAACTGTTCATGATTGAGGTAAGCACCTATGAGTATTGCCAACATTGGGGTCATTACGGTCGTCAGTGATAAGGTGGTCGCTTTCAAATTTTGTACCAACTTAAAATAACAAAACATCGCAATTAACGAAGCCATTACAACGGTATAAGTCAATGCTAACAATGATTTCGTCGAAGGAATGTGCGTTGGTGCATGTTGCCAAATCCAAGGGAGTAATAATATGGCTAAGATTGTTGAAACCAGAATTGAACCGGTTGCTTGAGCCATCGGTTGCACATCCGCATTGATTTTTTTCACCAGAAAAATAGAAAGCGAATATGCAAAAACACTCATCAGCATTAAAACAATACCTATCGGCTGCACATGCTTTTGACTGCCACTCAGACAAATCATCGCTAACCCAATAATTGAGGTTCCCATCCCCAACCACTGCAAACCAGCTAACTTTTGTTGAAAACCAAAACTTCCAATCAGCCCAGCCATGATCGGAGCTAAGCCAAACATCAATGCAATCAACCCAGAACTTAAATAAGGTGTTGCTGCATAAGTAAAAATTTGCGAACCGATCAAACTTAATGAACCAGCTACATAACTTGATAACGCAACTTTATGAATCGGGAATTTAACCTTTAATAGCAATAGCACGCTAAGCGCCAAAGGTAAGGCAATAAAAAAGCGTAATACCAAAGCCCACATAGGGTGTAAATCAGTAACACTCCAAACAATTGCCAATGGCGTGGTTGCCCAAATGAATACTAATAATCCATATGTCAGTACTAAGTTGATTCGTGAAGGCATATTTAGCTCAAGAAGCGGTTTTGCGTTTTTGTTTGAAAATAGTTTGATCTAAAGAGCTTGAGAATTCACGTTTATCACGTTCAGAAATAGGTGGTGGACCGCCTGTTTGGACACCTGCACCACGCAAAGTATCCATAAAATCACGTAAATGTAGGCGTGCTTTAACATTTGCAACCGTATAAATTTCACCTCTAGGATGAATAGCAATGCCGCCTTTTTCAATGACTTGTGCAGCAAGTGGAATATCTTGTGTAATGACAATATCATTTTCATGCATACGCTCAATGATTTCTTTGTCTGCTTGATCTGCCCCACTCATCACCTGAATCGAATTAATCCGTAGAGATGGCGTAATCCCAACATTCTGATTAGCGACAAAGGTAACTTCTAATTGATAACGATCAGACGCACGTAAAATCACTTCACGTAAGATTTTAGGTAAAGCATCCGCATCTACCCATAATTTAAATGGCAGCACGTTGGCACAAGCCCATAAAAATAAAAATATAGTGTAGCAGATTACGGTAAAAGTGGAGTTAGCATCATTAGAATAATTGCTGCTATCCATTTCATTGATTAGATTTGAGATCAAAAACAGAAATTTGAATTAATTTTTAATGAATTACATATCCAGACTTGAAAAATGGATGTTACCCTCGATTTAATAGAATAAGTTCAATCTTTTTAGCATCAAGCTTTATGAAAAATCAAAACAGTCCTGAAACTATTAAAATTCAAGATCAAAATTTCGGCAATCATGTTGAGCATTGGAACCTATTGACTGATACACCCGAAACAGATGTTCCCAAATGGTTAGGATTGGCACTTGATGCTCCAGTGATGCCTATGGGCTTATGTGAAGATGAACAAGATATGGATCAATCATTTTGGTTGATTCAAGGGCCAAAGGGTCAGTCTATTTCAATCAATCAAATTATTGCGGTTGAAAATCAAAAACCACGCGCCTTAAAAACAGCATTCCCAAGTTTTGAAAGCCCATATAAATATGATGCCCAAATTGAGCGTATTATTACTTGTGATTCTGCGACTCAAGCAGTATTACGTCTGAGTTTAAATAAAAATACGGTTATTTATGCATTTGATAATTTATTCAGTGTTAATAACTGCCAATATGATCAAAATCAAACTTATCAAGTTCAATTTAATGCTTGGGCATATGAATTAGAAGCAGTTGCTGAAAATGAGAAAATCATTGTTGATGACCCTGCATCGATTAAACATCATCGTGCTTTAAATTCTATTTTGGCTGAACATAATGGTGTTGCACCAGAAAACTTACAAGAGCTGATTAACGACTGGCAACCACAAACACCTGAAGATCACGAACCTGTGACCGTTGATTTTTCTAAAATGGTGGCATATTTGTATGGTGAAGCATTAGGTCAAGAAGATGAAGCTTGGTTCCAAGGTAATATTGTTGGCAAAACAACCATGCAATTTATGCAAGATGAATATACGCTGTATGATGTGACTTTAGTTTTAGAAGATGATTTACCTGCAATTTTAATTCGAATTGCAACAAAAAATGATTTGTATAAAAACTTTAACATTGGCGAATATATTCGCGGCAACCTATGGATTCAGGCGAATATTTATGCTAAAACTGCACTAAAGTGACAAAAAATCACACAAATGGCATTTTTAGGCGTTCTAATGAAAATTATACCAGAACAGACAACCACCAGTTTGATTCATTCGAGTGATCAAGGTCTTAAACTTGATATTGGTGCTTTTTGCTTTTTTTTACTTGGTATGTTTTTAGCAGCACTCTTTTTTCATCAAATCGGCTTATTTTAATTTTTAGATTTAAATTGTGTTAATAAAAAAGCCCTCATTCATGAGGGCTTTTATTTTATGGATGATAAATTGCTTAACCGTGACGTTTTGCAAACTCGTCCATGAAATTAACCAATGCTTGTACCCCTTCTAAAGGCACAGCATTGTAAATACTTGCACGCATACCGCCCACAGAGCGATGACCTGCTAAGTTAAGCAAATGGCTTTGCTCAGCTTCTTTCAAGAAGGTTTTTTCAAGTGCTTCATCTGCAAGTGTGAATGGTACATTCATGATTGAACGATTTGGAATTGCGATTGGATTATTATAAAAATCACTAGAATCAATATATCCATAAAGCAATTTTGCTTTTTCTTGGTTTACTTTATACATTGCGTCTACACCGCCTTGTTCAAGTAACCATTCAAATACTAAACCAGACAAATACCAAGCATAAGTTGCAGGCGTATTTACCATTGAATCATTTTTTGCCTGATCTGAATATTTCAAAATGCTTGGAATTTCAGGTTTTGCTTGATCTAATAAATCATCACGCACAATAACGATCGTTAAACCTGCTGGGCCAATATTCTTTTGTGCCCCAGCATAAATTAAACCGAATTTACTTACATCTAATGGTGCAGACAAAATACTTGAAGAAAAGTCACATACCAACGGCGCATTAACGTCTGGTACACCTGCAAATTGTAGACCACCAATCGTTTCATTATCCGCATAGTGCACATAAGCCGCATCGTTTGAAAGATTCCAAGTGCTTTGCTCAGTAATGGCGTGTTTTCCATCAATGAGCGTACCCGCTTCAATGACATTGATGTCCCCATAACGTTTTGCTTCTTTCAACGCTTTTTCAGACCAAATACCAGTATGAATATAATCAGCTTTCGCATTCTTGCCGAGCAAGTTTAAAGGAATTGCTGAAAATTGAAGCGATGCCCCACCTTGTAAGAACAATACTTTATAGTTCTCAGGAATGTTCATGAGCTTACGCAAATCTGCTTCAGCTTTTTCCGCGACAGCAACATAGTCACTACTACGATGACTCATTTCCATGATCGACAAACCTTTACCTTGCCAATCCAACATTTCTTGTTGAGCTTTCTCTAAAACGGCAGTAGGTAATGCAGCAGGACCAGCGCAGAAATTATAAGCACGCATGAGTTTTCCCTTGTCAAAGTGAAACAAATTGAAATGGGGATTTAATCATAGATTAGCGAAGGTTGCAGCAGCTTATCGAGTAAATATTTAAATTTTAGTGCAAAAAACATATAAATTTTTTAATCTGCTTTTGATTATTTTGATGCATTTTATTCACTGATCACAGTTTAAATCCCATTCTTCGTTATAGATTAAAAACTCTATTTTTTACAAATTCAATACACCAATTGAAGTGATATAACTATTTAATTAAGAACATAATATTTCAATTTTATAAAAAGAATTTAGACTATCTGAGGATATTATTAAATTGCGACATGCTCTTATGTTGAAACAACATGATCGACCGAGCCTTCAGGTCAAACGGTTTCCAAAACAGCTCAGCCTATATATGAGCCTGATTAGTTGTACCCTATTTTCATTACCATCATTTGCTCAGACCTTCAGTTATAGCCAAGCTGAACAATATGTCGTGCAAAATGCTTATAGTTCTCAAGCGCAACAAGCCTTACAGCAAGCATCGCAATTAGAAATGGAAGCTGTAAAAAATTTAGGCTTACCAAGAATTGATTTAAATGCTCGAGCCTATGCATTTCATAGTGAAACGAGCGTGCCTCTTGAATCAAGTAAACGTCGTTTAGAAAATTCATTAACAAATGGTTTCGATGAAAAATTATCTCAATGGCAAAATGTATTACCTCCAGAAGTCATCGATCAGGTCAGCCAAGGTTTTGATCAAGTTGTTAGCGATGGTTTAAATAAAGTTCCAAATAACTTAGATGTCACTATTGAAGATCATGATGTTCGTACTTCAGTTTCAATGGTTATGCCGCTATATACAGGTGGAAAAATTAATAGCGCTAAACAAATCGCCACTATTCAAGCAAAACGCTCAAATATTAGTGAAAAACAACAGCAAGATACACAACGTTTCGAAATGATTCAGGCTTATTTCAATGTGCAATTACAACAACAATTAGCCAAGTCAGCGTTGTTTAATTTGAATGCGATGCAAGAACATTATAACAATGCGCTAAAACTTGAAAAACAAGGTTTTATTAACAAGGGACAGCGTATGCAATTTGAAGTTGCACGCAATAATGCTGAACGTACTTACCAAAATGCACAGTCTAATTTAAAAGCGAGCGAATTTAGTTTACAGAATCTATTACAAACCAAAGAAAGTGTCAGTCTAAGCACCCCACTTTTTGTGAATTTAACTCAGAATCATTCTTTGGATAAATTGCTTGCAAATTATGATCAGAACTCAAGTTTGATTAAAAAACTACAAATAGATACTGAATTGGCCAATGAAAATGTGAAAGTTCAACAAGCCTCTAAAAAACCAAGTGTTTTTGCTTTTGGAGAATACGGCCTAGATAGCAAAGAAAATTGGATTGTTGGTGTGATGGCAAAATACAATTTATTCTCAGGTATAGACAATAATAAAAATATCCGTGCAGCAGAGCTCAAAAAATATGCAGCAGAGCTTATGACTGAACGGACAAAACAAGAAGTCGAAAATGTTTTATACAAATCTTATAGTGAATTAAACTCTTCACAAAATAGCCATCAATTACTTACCCAGAATACCAAAGCAGCTCAAGAAAATTTAAGAATCCAACAACTTTCATTTAAAGAAGGTATGGGTACTGCAACGCAAGTGATTGACGCACAAAATGCTTTAAGTGCTTTAAAAACTGAAATGGCACTCAACTCGTATAAATATATTTTATCTTTGGCCACCTTATTACAAAGCTATGGTTCTATTGATGAATTTAAGCTTTACGTTAATCAACCACGTACTGACTATATCCGCTAATTGGAGAAATTTATGAGCCAGAATCCATCATCATCCAATTCAGAACGTGATACAGATCAAGTCAATCAAACAACAGATGCTCAAACAAAAGAAACAGCATCTGAACCAGTTTCTCTAATTGAACATACAGAAAAAGTAGACACTGAAACAGCACCTTTGAATAAAAAAATTCCACCGAATAAATCATCTAAAAATGGAAAACTCAAACTTATTGGGTTAATTATCCTTATTTTATTATTCGGTTTAATTGCATTTGGTCTATGGAAAGCTTATCAACCTCAGACCATTGAATTACAAGGTCGCGTTGAAGCAGAAACAGTACATATCAGTACCAAAGTTCCAAGCCGTATTGAAGAGTTTTACGTCACCGATGGACAACCCGTTAAAAAAGGACAGGCTTTGGTTCGTTTTGTTAGTCCAGAGTTAGAGGCAAAGAAAGAGCAAGCACAAGCAGCTTTACAAAGTGCTACAGCATTTCATTCAACCGTATATCGTGGTGCTCAGCAAGAGAATATCGCAACCTTATACGCCAACTGGCAAGCAATGAAAACCCAAGCTGATTTGGCAGCAACCACTTATAAACGTGGTGAAAATTTATTTCAACAAGGTGTCATTTCTCGTCAACGCCGTGATGAAATGTTAGCCGCCCAAACTTCGGCACGTGAAACTGCTGAAGCAGCTTATCAACAGTACGCACGCGCTAAACGAGGCAGTACGGAGCAACAAAAATCAACTGCTGATGCACAAGTGGCTATGGCTCAAGCAGCGGTAAAAGAAGCCAATGCTTTAACCGAAGAGACCAAACTGTATTCACCGACTGATGGTACTGTTTCTAAAACTTACGGTAAACCAACTGAGTTAGTCGCGACAGGCATCCCTGTAGTAAGCATTATTGAAGACCATGATTTATGGGTAAGTTTGAATGTCCGTGAAGACATGTATAGCTCAGTCTATAAAACCAAAACTTTAGAAGGCTTTATACCCGCCCTCAACAAAAAAGCCACGTTTAAAGTCAAGAATATTGATGCAGAAGGTGACTTTGCAACGATTAAGACAACAAGACAAACTGGCGGTTATGATATTCGTAGCTTCAAATTTCATTTAGTACCAGAACAAACCATTCCAGACCTAAAAGTCGGTATGAGTGTTTTATTTAACATTGCAGAGGCAAAGTAACCGATGTTTGCAGTAATGCTTCGGGAGTTGCGCTATTTAAAACACCATAAAGCTGATTTTTTTATGGCGATCATTGCCCCTTTGTTGGTGATTCTTCTTTTTGGCAATATGTTTGCATCGGGTAAAGCTGAGCATTTACCTATCGTTGTGATTGATCAAGATCAAAGTGAAATGAGCCGCAAAGTCATTCATGCACTGAGTATCAATCATACTTTACAAGTAAAAACTATCACCACTAGCCAAGATGAAGCCGAACAGCTTATTAATAAAACTGAAGCATGGGGATTCGTTTTAATCCCCGATGGTGCAGAACAAAGATTAGTAAAAGCACAGGATGCTCAAATCAGCATTGCCTATAACCAGTCCTTTTTTAGTATTGGCAATACCATTTCCTCCGCCATGCTAATCAGCACATTAAATGGTATGGCGGATTATATGAGACAGAGTTACTTATCAAATGTAATCCCCTACTTGGATGTTCCGACACCTCATATCAAAATTTCTACACTATATAATCCTAATATGAGCTATGAACTGTTTCTGGAACCATTCATGGTGCCTGCGGTGCTACATCTACTGCTTTGCTGTTGTGTGGCTTTTGCCATTGGACAGGAATTTAAAAGGAAAACCCTGAATAAATGGGTTGACTCAAAACACATTATTTCTAGCCTATTAGGTAAAATCCTGACCTATGTCTTTATTTTTTGTGCGTGGACATGGTGCTGGATGTTTTGGCTAGCACATATTCGTGGCTACTTTATTGCTGGTTCGCTCAGCCTAATTTTGCTTGCACAATTTTTACTTTATTTTTCTTATGCTGTCATCAGCAGTACTGTTGTATTAGCCACCAAAGATCTACCTAAAACCTTTGGTTTTATTGCACTTTACGGTGGATCATCACCTAGTTTCTCGGGAATTACCCTCCCCCTGAATAATGCACCAGCATTTACTCAATTTTGGTCAATGATTATTCCGTATACGCCTTATGCGAAACTACAAACTGAGCAATGGGTGATCGGTAGCGATATTTCCGTATCTCTCATTCCTTTTGGTATTTTAGTTATTTTCTCTGCTTTTTATCTAGGTTTAAGTATTCGTTTATTGAAGAAAAATATTCAGGAGCAAAATCAATGAAATCATTTTGCTTCTATTACATCCAAACGTTTAAAAATATTGTTGCAAATAGTTCTGTATTTACCACATTGATTGCAGCTGTAATCATGTATAGTTTTTTCTATCCTACTGCTTATAAAGCTCAGTCGGCAGCAGATATCCCAATTGTGATTGTTGACCAAGAACAAAGTATTTTAACCTCAAAAATTATTAGTCAAGCTGCTAATAGTCCACATATTCGAATCACAACAGTTACCGATAATTTCTTGGAGGCTGAGAAACTCGTAAAAAATCAGAAAGCTGAAGGCATTTTACTTTTACCCGAAAATCTTACCAATAGTTTGAAACGCGGCGAAATGGGTGGAATCGGTCTTTACCTAAGTACAGCCTATTTCATTCGAACCAAAGAAGTGGGAATTGGTCTAGCGACTTCAATTGAAGCGAGTTTACAAGAATATTTAGAAAAATTTGGCAAAGCTTCTTCATTTCATCCTGAGATATCAATTCATCAGATTCCTCTATTTAATACATTATCTGGCTATGGCAGCTATATTTTTCCTGCTGTATCTAGTCTTATTATTCATCAAACCATATTACTCGGGCTCGCAATGTTGATTGCGAGCTATAGAGAAAAAGGTTGGGTTGCCAACCGATCAGAATTTTTTGCGATTTTTGCCGCAATATTAACCATCGGATGTTTAGGTTGTCTCTATTTATTTGGCTTTACATTTTGGTTATATGAATATCCGCATGGGGGTAATTTCTGGGGAATGCTATTCGCTGTTCCAATTTATGTGAGTTGTATCATTGGTTTAGCAATGCTTATTGGCTCATTGGTGGATATGCCCGAACGAGTCGGACATTTAATTGTTGTAACTTCAGTGCCTTTGTTTCTATTAACAGGAACAGCATGGCCACATCAAGCTATGCCTGAATGGATGCAGTGGTTTGCATGGATATTACCCTCTACCAATGGGGTACAAATGTTTGTGCAGCTCAATCAGATGGGTGTACCCACCTCTATTGTTATGCCAAAACTGATTTATCTTGCGACGGTAGCTGCAATTTTACTGGCACTTTCTTATTATCGGTTAGTGATGATGAAATCAATAAAAAAGGAAGCCGATTAGCTTCCTTTTTTATGAATAAGATATTTACGCTTCTGGCGTATCATCTTTTGGTTCTGCTGCAACGTCTTCAGAAGTCACTGCTTCAGCCTCAGTCACTTCAGTTTCAGTATTTATCACTGCTTCTGTCGCTTCCAACACTTCGTCATCTTCAACAGCTTCAATTGACACCACACCTACCAGAGTTTCAGCATCACTTAAACGAATCAGGCGAACACCCTGTGCATTACGACCTGTGGTTGCAACCTCAGCCGCACGGGTACGCACTAGTGTGCCTCCATCAGAAATCAGCATCAGTTCCTTGCTTTCATCAATGGATACCGCGCCAACCAGCTCACCATTCCGTTCGCTGGTCTTGATTGCAATCACACCTTTACCGCCACGTTTCTTGGTTGGGAAGTCATCTACAGGTGTACGTTTACCATAACCGTTTGCACAAGCACACAGTACTTCACCCGTTTCAGGTACAACCACAAGTGAAACAATACGACTGACAACATTCGAATCTGATGAATCATCATTGTCATCGCTATCATC
Source organism: Acinetobacter sp. ANC5681 (assembly GCF_023488045.1). Taxonomy (NCBI): domain Bacteria; kingdom Pseudomonadati; phylum Pseudomonadota; class Gammaproteobacteria; order Moraxellales; family Moraxellaceae; genus Acinetobacter; species Acinetobacter sp. ANC5681. The sequence goes on along the minus strand of NZ_JAMFKZ010000001.1, from coordinate 24,112 downwards.
ATTTTCGACTTCAGCATCTTCAGATTCAATGGTATTGCTTGCAAAACTCACACGCATACCACGCACGCCTTTTGCAGTACGTCCCATCGCGCGAACATCTGTTTCAGCAAAACGAATTGCCTTCCCTTCGTTCGAGAACAACATGATCTGCTGATTACCATCGGTAATTGCAACACCGATTAAAGTATCTTCTTCGTTCAACTCAATCGCACGTAAACCATTAGAACGAACATTGCTAAATTGTGCTAATTCAACACGTTTAACCGTACCTGATGCTGTTGCCATGAATACATAGTGATTTTCAGGGAATTCAGTCAACGGTAAGATTGCAGTCACGGTTTCATTTGCATCCAATGGAAGCAAATTAATAATTGGACGACCTTTTGCACCACGTGAAGCTTGCGGAACCTCAAACACTCTCAAGCGATAAACTTTACCAACATTGGTAAAACATAAAACTGTTGCATGGTTTGATGCCACAATTAAATGTTGAATAATATCATCATCTTTCATTGAAGTTGCAGACTTACCACGACCACCACGACGTTGCGCTTGATAGTCAGAAAGTGGTTGAGTTTTCGCATAACCTGTTTGAGAAACAGTCAATACCACTTGTTCTTCTGGGATCAAATCTTCACGGCAGAAATCAACGCCTGATTCAACAATTTCAGTACGACGCCCATCACCATATTGTTGCAAGATTAAAGCAAGCTCTTCACGGATCACATTCATCAATAAATTAAAATCATTGAGAATTGCTGTTAATTCAGCGATTTGACCTAAGATTTCAGAATATTCTGCATGTAACTTGTCTTGTTCGAGACCCGTTAAACGATGCAAACGCAATTCCAGAATTGCGGCAACCTGTGTTGGAGATAAACGATAAATATCACCTGACAAGCCAAATGGACGTGTAGGGTCTTCGCCTTCAATCTCATCGGGACGAACAGAAATCGCGCCTGCTTTTTCAAGTAGTGCAACCACACCACCGCCTGCCCACTCACCTGCCTGTAAACGCTCACGTGCTTCAGCGGGGTTAGCAGAAGTTTTAATGGTTTCAATAATGGCATCAATATTTGCCAAGGCAACCGTTAAACCCTCTAAGATATGTCCACGTTCACGTGCTTTACGCAATTCGAACATGGTACGGCGAGTCACGACTTCTTGGCGATGACGAATAAATGCCGCAATAATATCTTTCAGGTTCATCAACTTAGGCTGACCGTTGTCTAAGCAAACCATGTTGATGCTGAACGAGTTTTGAAGTTGGGTATGCAGGAATAAGTTATTCACTGCAACTTCTGCATTTTCACCACGCTTCAAGTCGATCGCAATACGCATACCGTCTTTATCTGACTCGTCGCGCAGTTCAGAAATACCTTCAAGTTTCTTTTCTTTGACTAACTCGGCAATACGCTCAATGGTTTTTGCTTTATTAACTTGGTAAGGAATCTCAGTAAACACAATCGTAGTACGACCCGTTTTTTGATCTTCTTCGAAGTGATATTTACCACGAATATGAAGACGGCCTTTACCCGTACGATAAGCATCTACAATACCTGATTTACCGTAAATAATACCGCCTGTAGGGAAATCTGGACCCGTAATGTGTTCCATCAAGCCTTCAATCGAAATATTCGGGTTATTGGCGTAGGCTAAACATGCATTCACGACTTCTGTCATGTTATGCGGTGCCATATTGGTCGCCATACCTACCGCAATACCTGTCGTACCATTAATCAAAAGATTTGGAATACGTGTCGGCATGACTTGAGGAATACGCTCAGAACCGTCGTAGTTATCTTCCCAATCAACAGTATCTTTTTCTAAGTCTGCTAAGATTTCATGGGTCAACTTTTGCATACGAACTTCGGTATAACGCATTGCTGCTGCGCTATCCCCATCGACCGAACCGAAGTTACCCTGACCATCAACTAACATGTAACGCAAACTGAAGTCTTGCGCCATACGAACGATTGTTTCATATACTGCGCTGTCACCATGAGGGTGATATTTACCGATCACGTCCCCGACAACACGAGCAGACTTTTTGTATGCTTTGTTATAATCATTGCCCAATTCATGCATTGCAAACAACACACGACGGTGAACAGGTTTAAGACCGTCTCTCACATCTGGCAATGCACGAGATACAATTACGCTCATCGCGTAATCTAGATATGAATGCTTGAGTTCGTCCTCAATGGCAATCGGTCTAATTTCCGATACGCTCATGCATACTCCTTGTTTACAAGTAGATGGCTCTACTTGTTTTTATGTATTCAATCTTGCAAAAAATTAGTTCAGAAAATTGAACTAAAATTAAAAAATATAGCGAAAAATTATAGCATAAATGACAGGTTAACTGGGAGTTTGCTAATCTGAAAATAGCATTTTTTTACAATAAAAAATTTATTAGAATTAATAAGTTAAAAATCTAGTTTTCCATTTTTTAGTGAATAGAATAAAAGGTTACTTTTTAATCAAAATAAAGGCATTTTTAATAAAATATTCAATCCAGTTTTTTAAAATCAGCGGTATAAATAGGCACATTCTCTTTGAAAAAAAATTAAGTCTAGCTCCAAGGACTTTGCTGTTAGCTCAAAGATCATGCTGTGCATTTGACCTCGATGATGCGTTTGATGGTTAAATAGGTGTGCCAATATTTCAATCAAAGGCTCAGTATAAACTTGACCTCGACGGACATAAGTAATGGTTTGATGGAATGAAACTTCATCATGTTCATGAATAAAATTTATCAGACTTTGATCATGTTCAATTCGAGCATTCTCTAATTGGGCGAGTTGATTATAAAGAATTTCATCCAAAGTATACGTTGATGCAACAACACCTTTGATACGCTCAAACCAAAGTATATCTCCTACCAACACATGATTTGCCGTTTGCATAAGGGATTTAAAATAAACTTTACAATCTTGATTTAATTGCTCCTCTGTTAAGCCGATGAGCGTAGAAAATAACTTTTGATTTGCCCACTGATTATAATGAGCCAGCATCAGAAAATAGGTCTTAAAAGTATAATTCATCGGCAATGCTCTCATTTATTTATTCTTATTTTTAACATAAAAAAACGCCCCTTTCGGAGCGTTTCAAACTTAATTCAGAGAATTAAAGTTTAGATACCAATTCTGGTACAACAGTGTTCAAATCGCCCACTAACCAGTAGTCAGCAACGCTGTTGATTGGCGCTTCTTCGTCTTTGTTGATTGCAACAATAACTTTAGAATCTTTCATACCCGCTAAGTGCTGAATCGCACCAGAGATACCGATTGCCAAGTAAAGATCTGGCGCAACGATTTTACCAGTTTGACCAACTTGGAAGTCGTTTGGTACGAAACCAGCATCTACCGCAGCACGTGAAGCACCTTGAGCAGCACCAAGCTTATCAGCTAATGGGTCAAGTACTTTGTGATAGTTTTCACCAGAACCTACACCACGACCACCAGAAACAACGATACGCGCAGCAGTTAATTCTGGACGATCAAGTTTCACGATTTCTTCGCTTACAAACTTAGAAATACCAGCATCTTTCGCTTCAGCAACAGCTTCAACTGCAGCAGAACCGCCTTCAGCAGCTGCAGCATCAAATGCTGTACCACGAACTGTACCAACGATGATTGCTTCGTCAGATTGAACAGTTGCGATTGCGTTACCTGCATAGATAGGACGCTTGAAAGTATTTGCAGATTCTACAGAAATGATATCTGTGATCATGCTTACATCAAGAAGTGCAGCAACACGTGGAAGGATGTTCTTACCAGTAGTTGTAGAAGCAGCTAATACGTATTTGTAACCTTTCGCTAAATCCGCAACTAAAGAAGCTACGTTTTCAGCCAATTGATTTGCATAAGCAGCATTGTCAGCAAGTAATACTTTGCTCACACCAGCAACTTTAGCAGCAGCATCAGCAACTGCCTGAGCGCCAGAACCAGCTACTAATACAGTAATATCACCACCGATTTTTTGAGCTGCCGCAACAACGTTTAAAGTTGCACCGTTAAGTGACTGGTTGTTGTGATCAGCGATAACTAAAATACTCATGATTTTATCCTTCTGTATTAGATCACTTTCGCTTCATTTTTCAATTTTTCAACAAGTTCGTCTACAGACTTAACTTGTACGCCAGCTTTACGTTCAGCAGGTGCTTCAACTTTAACTGTTTTAAGTTTAGTACCAGTTGCAACGCCGTAGTCAGCAGGAGACTTAGTATCAAGCGGTTTTTTACGCGCTTTCATGATGTTTGGAAGAGCAGCATAACGCGGCTCATTCAAACGTAAGTCAGTTGTGATGATTGCTGGAAGACCAAGCTCAACAGTTTGTAAACCGCCATCAACTTCACGAGTAACTTGTACTTTACCGCCGTCAACTTTAACTTCAGATGCAAAAGTACCTTGACCAGCACCAAGTAAAGCACCAAGCATTTGACCTACTTGGTTAGAGTCATCATCAATTGCTTGTTTACCAAGAAGAATTAGTTCTGGTTTTTCAGCATCAACAACGCCTTTTAAAATTTTAGCAACTTCTAAAGCGCCAATTTCATCAGTAGTTTCAACTAAGATACCACGGTCAGCACCTAAAGCCATTGCAGAACGAATTTGTTCTTGCGCGTCTTTAGAACCCACTGAAACAACAACGATTTCTGAAATCGTTCCTTTTTCTTTTAAGCGAACCGCTTCTTCCACTGCGATTTCACAGAATGGGTTAATTGACATCTTAACGTTAGTTAGGTCAACCCCAGTATTGTCCGGCTTAACACGAACTTTAACGTTGGCATCAACCACACGTTTTACAGCGACAAGAGCCTTCATGTAATCCTCGGCTGTTCTAAGCAAGTAAATGTAGTGAAGAGCATTCTAACTCTTCGATCGAAACTTTTTAGGTGCCCTATCTTGCAATGTATTTGGCATTTCGGTCAAGTCACAATTTTCGCTATGACTGTAAAAAAGATGAAATGCTCAGTTCACTAATTTTGGCAGGTTATTCAGCATATAAATATTGTTATACTTTCAGCACTTATATTAGAGTTTGATTTAGCTAATATTTTATATAATTCAACCACCTAAAATGGTTATATAAAACACGTACAAAAGATCTGTAACCGATCATTTCTGATAAATCTTAATCCAATTTACATTTTGCAAAAACTTGGCAATAAAGTAAGAATGTTTGTTCAATAAATTGCAACTACAAATAAAAAAACAGTCGGTTATTAAACATTCAACTTTGCAACATCATATATCGTTTATGATCTAATTTTACTCAAAAAAGAATACCGCAATTACCATTTAAACATTGGTAATGGACTCCATGGCTTATGCAAAAAACGTTTAAACCCAAGAAACATCAAATTCTTATGAAAACCACAATTCGGATATTGTTGCGTTAAATATTTAAAAGTTTGAAAGGGAATATTTGAACGTAATAATCCTAATGAAAAATCGGCATAATCAGCCTTTCTAAAATGCTCAACTAAGGGATATTGATCACATTCGGTAGTTGTTAGCTTGTGATGCTCCGTAATCATTAAAGTTAGTTCATTTTGCCAATCAGATAGTTGATTGATTTCAAGATATTGCCTCATCTGCTGCACAGAGGGTTGAATGTAATCAATCGTTTTTGCTGTCCAAATACCAATATCATGAAAGGCAACAGCAATCGCAATTTTATCACGGGTTTGTTGGCAATCATCTTGGGCTAGGATTAAACAACAAACAGCCACACGCTTACAATGATTCAAATAACCTTGATAGTCTGCACCTATTATTGTTTGATATTGAAATAAAATCTTCTCAATATAATTCGCACACTGAATAAATACTTCATTATCCAACGATAAAGCTGTTTCTTGTTGTTCACTCATTTTTTTGTGCTCGCGGATGGGCTTGATCATAGACTTTTGCTAATTGATCAAAATCAACATGGGTATAAATTTGGGTCGTTGATAAATTACTGTGTCCTAACATCTCCTGAACTGAGCGTAAATCACCGCTTGCTGAAAGCATATGGCTGGCAAAACAATGGCGTAATAAATGCGGATGTACATCGACATTAACACCTGCTCTTTGTGCTTGCAATTTAACGCGATTTTCAATTTGACGAGGTTGTAATGTATTTCCTCGTTGTGAGATGAAAACTGCTGATTCGGCAGTAAAATTTCCTTGCCAAATTCGGTAAACTTTAAGCCATTCAATCAAGCCTTGTTTTGCCTTGCTTCCAAACGGCACAACTCTCGTTTTATTGCCTTTACCCGTTATACGCAACAATTGTCGATTAAAATCAATATCCTTAATCTTTAACCCTTGTAATTCGGCTAAGCGCAATCCACTGGAATAAAGAAGTTCAAGCATTGCTTTATCACGTAGCCATAATTGTTGTTCGATCGGCTTCTCGGGCGCTGCCTGATCTAGAATCTGATTCACTGTTTCAATATCAATCATCCCTGGCAAAGGACGCGGCTGGCGCTTTAATCGAAAGTCTTCAGATGGATTTTGTTGTAGATACTGACCTTGCTCAGCCCACTTCATAAACTGACGAATTGATGTTAAATGGCGTTGCAGACTACTCGAACTCAATTGATCTTGCTCAACTCGTGCAGCCAAGTATTCTCTTAAATCAGATGCTTCGACATCTTCCAATCGTAGCTTTTTGTATTCACAAAAATTTAAAAAATCGGTTAAATCACGTTGATATGCTGCAATCGTATGTTCCGATTGATTTTGAATAATGCGTTCTTTTAACCACATGGAAAGAAGTTTTATAGGAGTTTCCAAATTTCTCTCCATCTTGGAATATCGACCAACTTGTATTTTAACAAATTTTCTTCTGTTTTATCTTTAAACAAATCTCGAGGTATATATAGCTGTGTAATACAATATATTTCAAGTTTTTTGTAGCGCCATCACCATGTCAATGTTGCTTATCCCCTATCTCATTGCAATCTCAATTCTTACGATTACTCCTGGTCTGGATACAACACTCATCATCCGTACCGCAACACTTGAAGGTAAAATGAAAGCATTTCAAGCAGCTTTAGGAATTAATCTAGGTTGTATTGTGTGGGGAGTGATCGTGGCCTGTGGCTTAGGTGCATTGTTGATGACTTCGGATCTTGCTTTTAATGCTTTGAAATGGATAGGGGCAATTTACCTGACATGGTTAGGACTCAATCTCCTTTTAAAACCTCGTAGCCAACTTGCGAGTTTAAATAATTCAGCAGTGACAAGGCAAAATTGGTTTATGAAAGGTTTTTGGGGAAATTTACTCAATCCCAAAGTCGGTATTTTCTATATTTCCTTTTTGCCACAGTTTATTCCACAGTCTGCATCTCCAGTAATTTGGACCATGAGTCTTGTGATGATACATGTCGTAATCGGATTGATCTGGTCAATTTTTCTAATTGCTGCGATGCAGTCCATTTCCGCTTATTTAAAGCAACCTAAATTTATTCGATATATGGATCGCGTCACAGGAAGTATTTTTATCTTGTTTGCACTGAAACTAGCATTGAGTAAGCGATAAGTCATAAAAAAAGCGTGCTGGTATCACAGCACGCTTTTTATACGTTTTAATCATGGTCTAAATCATTTTTAAATAGGCATTTATTTGTATTGCCACTTCATCTGCATCCTGCTTTGCCAAACCATGATCACCACCCTCGACAATATAAAGTTTTGATTTTTTAAGTATCTGATTTAAATATTGCCCAACTTCGATTGGGCTAACTGAATCTTGATCGCCCCAAATGAGTAATGTTTCTACCTCAATCGTAGATAGAAATTCCTCATAATCGACCTTTGTCGTCACAAACCAATCAGGGGATTCCAAATATTCCTGTCGATAAAGCTGACGCCAATCTTGCACCTGAAATCGATCTAAATTGATTCCACCTGAAGTTGCAATCAATACGAGACCTTTAACCAAATCAGTTTTCTGTAAGGCCGCAGCAATTGCAAAAATCCCACCCATGGATTGAGCGATGAGAATAGAAGGTTGCTGAATCTGTGCAACCACATAATTGCTCAGATCATCAAAATTGTTAATCTCTGGATCAGTTGCCACACCATGAAAGCCTGGATAATGAATTATTTGTCTGGTGTAGGCTTCTGGAAGTTTGGCAACCAAAGGATTCCAAAATTGAGTATTTCCAGACGCACCTGCAAGAAAAACTAAATGATTCATTGTTATCCTTTGAAATTATAATTTTCTCTTCATGTAGACACTCCATTTAGGAATGTCTACTGATTCCAAGATTAACCTTGGAAATATCGTAAATCCAATCGTGCATCGTAGACATGCGTGGTTGGACCTGTCATCCAAACCACATCACCTTCACGCCAAGCGATATGCAACTTACCACCTGCAAGCTGAACTTCAACTTCATTGGCAAGTAAACCACGGCGCATACCACTAACCGCTGCTGCACAAGCTCCTGTACCACAGGCTAAAGTCTCGCCGACACCACGTTCAAACACACGTAAACGAATATGCTTTTCATCAATGATCTGCATAAATCCAGCATTCACCCGTGAAGGGAACCGTGTATGTGATTCTACTTGTGGGCCAATACGCTCAACATCAGCAGTTAATACATCAGGTACGATAGTCACAGCATGAGGATTCCCCATGTTCACAACATCAATATTGATACTTTGATTGTTTGCAAGTTCTAATGCGTATAAGCCTTCAATATCTTCATGTTCTTGGGTAAGAAATGGAATTTCTTTTGGAAGAAATTTTGGTGGTCCCATATTTACACGAACCCACCCATTGGCACCCAATTCAGGCTCAACAATACCCGCTTTAGTTTGTACACGAATTTTAGTTTTGGTCGTCAGTTGACGCTCATGTACAAAGCGAGCGAAACAACGTACACCATTACCACATTGTTCTACTTCCGAACCATCAGCATTAAAAATTCGATATTTAAAATCAACATCAGGAAAATCAGGTGGTTCAACAATCAAAAGTTGATCGAAACCCACACCAAAATGACGATCGGCTAAACGTTGAATGGTTAAAGTATCTAAATAAGCTCGCTGCGTGATCAGGTCAACGACCATAAAATCATTGCCCAAACCATGCATTTTGGTAAATTCTAAATACATCTCAATTTACTCCTCAGGCAATAAATGTTCTTTTTCCCAAAGTGATTCTATGGTTTCACGTTCACGAATTAAATAGGCTTGATCACCACTGACCATAACTTCGGCAGCACGACCACGGGTATTGTAATTCGAGCTCATTACAAAACCGTATGCACCTGCGCCCAATACCGCCAATACATCATTTTCCTGTAAAGCTAGATCACGCTCTTTACCCAGAAAATCACCTGTTTCACAGATTGCACCAACTAAATCCCAAGTTTTAACTTCAACATCAGGATTTGGATTGACTGACTGAATATCCATCCAAGCTTCATATAAAGCAGGACGAATCAGGTCATTCATCGCTGCATCAATAATGGCAAAGTTACGATGATTCGTCGGCTTGAGTAAATCCACCTTGGTGAGTAATGCACCTGCATTGGCAGAAATACTACGTCCTGGTTCCATATACACTTTGAGACCGAGCTTTTCTAAAGCTGGACGCATTGAATTAGCATACTCTTCAACACTTGGCGGAGTTTCATCTTTATAACAAACACCCAAACCGCCACCGATATCAATATGTTTGAGGTTGATGCCCAGACCTTTCAACTGTTCAATCATCACAATGACCCGATCAAGCGCATCAACAAAAGGCTTGGTTTCAGTCAATTGCGAACCAATATGACAGTCAATACCGACAATTTCCAGATTCGGCAGTGAAGCTGCATATTGATAGGTTTCATTGACCGTATCACTTGGAATCCCAAACTTGTTTTCTTTCAGACCTGTTGAGATATAGGGATGAGTTTTCGCATCCACATCTGGGTTTACACGTAATGAAATCGGGGCTTTTTTACCAAGTTTCGCCGCTACTTTCTGGATACGATCCAGCTCAGCATGTGATTCCACATTGAAACATGCAATACCTACGGTCAAAGCCTTTTCAATGTCAGCTTCAGATTTACCTAAACCAGAAAATACAATTTTTGAAGGTTCACCACCTGCTGCGAGAACACGTGCTAGTTCCCCACCCGTCACAATATCAAAACCTGCACCAAGTTTTGCTAATACATTCAGAACAGCGATATTTGAGTTTGACTTCACTGCAAAACAGATTTGATGATCAATAAAATCAAAAGCACGATGCATATCTAAATAATGCTTCTCAAATGTAGATTTTGAGTAAACATATAAAGGCGTGCCAAATTGCTGTGCGAGCTGATCTAATGAACATTGCTCAGCATGCAATACTCCATTAATGCGAGTGAAACTCATGAAGATGTCCTTATTTACAAACTTAAGGTGAGGTTGTCTGTGATACTGTTGAAGATGTTGCTGCTTGGTTTTCAGCTTTCACATCATCAGATGACGTTTTAGCCTGAGACGTTTCATTTTTATAAAGCAGGTATTTTGCACGTTTGTCATGATTGATATCAGAAGGTAATTGCAATGCCCCTGACTGACCACATGCAGTAAGTACCACACTACTGAATAATAAACCGATCGAACAAATGACTTGACGCATCTGAGCACCTAACTTTTACAATTCGGAGCAGTATAACGTGATCATCAGATTGGCTAAAGTCTAAACTTGAAGGAATAAAACAATATCCATAAAAAAACGCCGACTTAGATGCCGACGTTCTTGTTCATTACTTCTTTAACTGCTTACTTCTTTTTATTTAAGAAATAACCAATTGCCAAAATAACAAACCAGATTGGGCTAACTTTAAGTGACTCTAAAGTGGTTTCGTCCAAAGCAAGGAAATAAATCGTTGCAAGGAAGAATAAAATAACCACCCAACAAGTAAACACGCCACCAGGAAGTTTAAAGGTTGATTGTGCATGTAACTCAGGACGGTTTTTGCGGTAGTTAATGTAACTCCACATAATCACAATCCACACACAGATAAACAGGATGGTTGATAAAGTGGTTGCTAGAGTAAACGCTGTCACTTCATCATTGGTTCCCGTCTGTACTTTATAAATGAACTGTACAAATGCACCAATAAAGATACAGATTGATGAGAAAACCAATGCTTTTGAAGGAACGGCAGATTTAGACAATTTACCAAATAATTTTGGTGCTTGCTTATCCGTTGATAAACCAAATAGCATACGACTGGTCGAAAATACACCACTATTCATTGATGACATCACTGAAGATAACACCACCAAATTCATAATAATCGCCGCAGAAGCAATACCTGCTTGTGAGAAGATGTTTACGAATGGGCTGACTTTAGGGTTAATTTGATCCCAAGGTGTTACACACATCACCACAAACAATGCCAATACATAGAAAATAATGATACGAATTGGGATTGAGTTAATCGCTTTCGGCAAGTTACGTTTTGGATCTTGTGTTTCAGCAGCGGTTGTACCGACCAACTCTACACCGACAAAGGCGAAAATTGCAATTTGGAAGCCTGCGAGGAAGCCATCTAACCCTTTAGGGAACATACCACCATGTGTCCACAAGTTGCTAATACTCGCCGTTGTACCCGCAGCATTAGTGAACCCCGTTAAGATCATCCATAAACCAACCGCAATTAAGACAATAATTGCTGTGATTTTAACCATTGCAAACCAGAATTCCATTTCACCGAATAATTTTACGGTGACAAGGTTCAACCCAAGTACAAATAGAATCGCAACACTACTAATCAACAATCCGCCCAATGGAGTAAATGACTCACCCCCATTGAAAAATTCAAGATAGTAAATAATGGCTGATAGGTCGGCAATACCAATCGTGACCCAACATAGCCAATACGTCCATCCAACAAAATAACCCGCCCAAGGACCGATTAAATCAGTGGATAAATCAATAAAAGATTTATACTTTAAATTCGATAAGAGTAATTCACCTAAGGCACGCATGACGAAAAACACCATGATACCGATCAAGCCATAAATGAATAAAATAGATGGTCCAGCTAAACTAATGGTTTTGCCTGACCCCATAAACAATCCCGTTCCGATTGCTCCACCAATTGCAATCAGTTGAAGATGTCGATTAGATAGACTACGGTGAAGCTCACTTTGCTCGTTGGCCTCACCTAAATTTTGATTCGACATTTTTACAAAAACTCTCAAGTATTTTTCGTTCGTTAGCTAATGCTCAAATCAAAATGACAATTCGCACCATTTAATGGCATCTTCTTGCATTGTAAATTGCTTTGATGATGTTTTAGCTAGCCAATTTTCTGTCTGTACAACTCAACATTTCAAGTTAAATACAAATGGACCTGATCATACGCACAAGGATGTACCAACTCAATGCACTTTTTTGACTCTATATTTTTCAATAGCTTAAAAATTAGGCAATAAAAAAGCAGCCTCTGAAGGCTGCCTTTATATCTAGATATTTACTTTAATTTATTATGATATTAGTTTTGTTTATTCTTAATACGATCTTCCCAGAACGTAGCATTACGAATACCAAGTTTTACTGGATCAAAAGTAAACTCTTTAACACCCGCTTTTTGCTGCTGTTCATAATCTCTCAATGCTTTAATCGTTGGTTTCCAAATGAAGTAAGTCACAATAATACCAATGATATTAATCCAAGCCATTAAACCTACACCGATATCTCCAATTCCCCAAATATAACCTGTTGCACTGATTACACCATATGAAACAGAAAGAATGATGAAGCATTTGGTGATAAATAATAAAGATGGAGTTTTAGTAATATAACTTAAATAAGTAATATTGGTTTCAGCAATATAGTAATACGCAACAATCGTTGTAAATGCGAAGAAGAATACAGCTAATGCAACAAAGATTTGTCCAAAACCACCAAATACTGTACTTACTGCCATTTGAGTAAACGCAGGAGAGCCAATTTCAGCCGTGGCGGCAACATTTTGTACAATAAATTGACCTGCTTCTAGAGTACCTTGAACATTGTACATTCCAGTAATAAGAATCATAAATGCAGTAGCAGAGCAAACAAATAAAGTATCGATATAAATTGAGAATGCTTGTACTAAACCTTGTTGAGCAGGATGCTCTACCTCAGCTGCGGCAGCGGCATGTGGTCCTGTACCCTGACCTGCTTCGTTAGAATACACGCCACGTTTTACTCCCCAACCAATTGCAGCACCAAGACCTGCCATAGGAGAAAAGGCATCAGCGAAAATTAAGGAAATCACACCAGGTAACTTATCGATATTGATAAAGACAATAATTAATGCCATGACAATATAGCCAGCCGCCATAAACGGCACTACAAATTCAGCGAATTTTGCAATACGTTTGATACCACCAAAAATGATGACTGCAAGTAGTGTTACAATCACAACTAAAGCGAGTAGTTTATAAGTGCCGACATTTCCAAAAACAATTGCACCTTCACCTGTGATTTGTGTGAAAGCATTACCTACTGCATTTGCTTGAATACCGGGTAAAAACAAACCACATGAAATGATCGCAGCAATCGCAAATAAAATACCCAACCAACGCTGACCTAGACCTTTATCAAAATAAAAAGCGGGTCCACCACGATATTGTCCTTGATATTCAACTTTATAAATTTGACCTAAGGTTGATTCAACATAAGCAGTACTCGCTCCTAAAAATGCAACAAGCCACATCCAGAAGACCGCACCTGGTCCACCAAAACCAATTGCTGCTGCTACACCTGCAATATTACCTACACCAACACGACCTGAGAGTGAAACAGCGAGTGCTTGAAACGAAGAAATACCTTGTGCTGATGAGCCTCCTTTAATGAGGAGCCTTATCATATCTTTGATCTGACGAACTTGAACAAACCTTGTTAGGACGGAGAAAAATAAACCTGCACCTAAACATAAATAGATCAGAGCTTTGCTCCAAATAATACTATTTATCCAATCAACAATTTCTGCTGCACTCATGAACACCAACCTTTTGTATAATTTAAAAATATATCAATTGATACATTTTCATTTGTCTGAGCATCAGCAATATTTATGCCATTCAATATAATTCTTATGACAACAAATGAGCAAATGCTCAAAGACCTTCCGTGGAAAAAGTGAATTTAAAGAATTTTTCGACTCAAAAACCTACTATATCTTACTTGTAAAAGTCTTATATCGTGTTATTTTTCTGAGCACTTCCCTTTAACCAGTCAATTACGAAAACACCGTTTACTCTTAATTCCTTATCAAGAAAATGAACGATATTGATCTTTTCCGTAATTACTCTACTTTTTAACTAATTTATCGCAAATTTTCAATTTTATATATGGCAAAAATTAAAACTGTTTATCGATGTGAACAATGTGGCTCCGATCATCCAAAATGGGGAGGACAATGCTCTGAATGTGGAGAATGGAATAGCCTCATAGAAGTTCGCATAGAGCCAATCGTATCCCACAGAGCGCAATCAAAGATGGGAGGCGGTTATGCAGGTCAAGCAGCGAGCATCACAACTCTAAATAAAATTTCCGTTTCACATGAAACTCGTCTAGCTACTGGGATTGGCGAATTTGATCGTGTACTTGGTGGCGGTTTAGTGACTGGATCAGTCGTTTTAATCGGTGGTGACCCTGGTATCGGAAAATCTACCATCTTGTTGCAAACAGCTACTCACATGGCAGCAGCTAAAAGTTCCGCTCTTTATGTCACAGGTGAAGAATCATTATCACAAGTCGCTTTACGTGCGCAGCGATTAGATTTACCTACAGACCAGCTCAAAGTAATGGCTGAAACCTGTGTGGAAAGAATCTGTGAAGTATTGGCTCAAGAAAGACCAGCCGTTGCGATTTTAGACTCGATTCAGACCTTATATACAGAAACCTTACAATCTGCACCAGGTGGTGTCTCACAAATCCGTGAATCAGCAGCCCTACTCACACGTTTTGCAAAAAATAGCGGAACAGCGTTATTTATCGTGGGGCATGTAACTAAAGAAGGTGCTTTAGCTGGACCACGTGTGCTTGAACATATGGTGGATTGCGTACTGTATTTCGAAGGTCAGTCGGATTCTCGATATCGTATGATTCGTGCCGTGAAAAACCGTTTTGGAGCAGTCAACGAGCTAGGTGTCTTTGGCATGACCGATAAAGGGCTACGAGAAGTCGCCAATCCCTCCGCTATTTTCCTCAGTCGTTATGATGAAGCCATTCCGGGTTCAATTGTGATGATTAGCCGTGAAGGCACTCGCCCATTACTCGTCGAAGTTCAAGCTCTTGTTGATGATGCACATGCTCAACCTCGGCGTGTTGCATTAGGACTTGAACAAAATCGTCTGAACATGCTACTTGCGGTAATGCATCGACATGGTGGTGTTCAAACCGCGGGACAAGATGTTTATGTCAATGTCGTAGGTGGATTAAAGATCACGGAAACTGGTTCAGATCTAGCGGTATTACTCGCCTGCGCTTCAAGTTTGCGTGGTAAAGCATTACCACAACAACTGGCTGTTTTTGGTGAAGTTGGTTTATCGGGAGAAATACGCCCTGTTCCGAATGGTCAGGAACGCTTAAAAGAAGCGGCAAAACATGGTTTTAAATATGTGATTTTACCAAGAGCAAATGCGCCACAAAAAAGTATTGATGGTGTTCAAATCATTGCTGTAGCTCGTTTACATGAAGCATTGACTGAAGCAATGCAGCTTAGTGATGAGCTGACATAAAAAAACATACTTTTTTAGTTGAAATTATCAACGAATACCTTCATAAATACACTTACATCTTGGAATTAAATAGGAATTTTCGATGCAAGTACACCAGCGTGGCTTGATGGCAGCTTTATTGATGGCAACTTTGGTCGCAGCACCAGTTGCAGAAGCTAAACGTGCGGGCGGTGGCAAAAGTCATGGTATGACTCGTTCAACGACGACGACTCAATCTCAGCCAACTACAACTCAATCGTACCAACAACCTACAACTAAAACTACGACGACTCAAAAATCAGGTCCAGGCGTAGGTTCTATGGTTGCTGCTGGTGTAGCAGGTGCTGCTGTAGGTGCAGTTGCTGCAAATGCATTGGCAGATGACAACAATCCTACTTCTGCTGAGCAGCAAGCTGCGCAAGAAGAGGAAAAAGGTGGTATTCCAGGTTGGTTATGGGTACTC
Source organism: Acinetobacter sp. ANC5681 (assembly GCF_023488045.1). Taxonomy (NCBI): domain Bacteria; kingdom Pseudomonadati; phylum Pseudomonadota; class Gammaproteobacteria; order Moraxellales; family Moraxellaceae; genus Acinetobacter; species Acinetobacter sp. ANC5681. The sequence goes on along the minus strand of NZ_JAMFKZ010000001.1, from coordinate 7,933 downwards.
CTAGCTGCTGCAGTTGCATTCTTTGTATTCCGTAAATTCGGTGCAAAAAAAAAATTAGCCACAGCTAATCCATATGCTCCAAATAATAACGGTCAAAACAACTTTGGCCGTCCTGTAAGCCCACAACCAACTATGCGTCAAACTGCTGGTGACAATACCAATATTTTTGGTCAATCAGTTGGTGGTGGCGTTGCGACTCAGGCACCGTTTGGTGGTGCATCAATGAGCAGTGGCAACCAATTACCTGATGGGACTGAACCTGCTGCTTTCCTTCGTATTGCACGCCAACGCTTCAATCACATTCAATCAGTAAATAGCGCAAGCAATATCGAAGAAATTCGTCGTTACTTGACTCCTGAGCTTTATAACTCAATGTATAGCGACATCATGGCTAACCAAGACCAAGATGTGGCTGAGTTTAGCAATCTTAATGCGATGGTTGCTGAAAGCACAACTGAAAATGGACAATATGTGGTTAGCGTTCGTTTCACCGGTACGGTAAGTGAAGATTTAAATAGCTTGCCACAACCATTTACTGAAATTTGGCACTTTGTTAAACCTGTTGGCTCGCAACAAGATTGGGTTGTGGCAGGAATCCAACAAGCATAATTGCTAATATCATTTAAAAAAGGAGCTATTCAATAGCTCCTTTTTTTTATTGGTGCAATTTTATGATAAATAAAAAAAGCCACTCTCGATTTCTGAGAATGGCGGAGTGTAAACGAAATTTAAGTAAAACGTTGTTTACAATAAGGATAACCAAACATATAGGCATCTTCATAATAATTAATATTTGTCAGGAAACATATTCCACATTTGGGGAATAGCCTTTACTTATTTGAATTTTTTAGATGAACATTTGATTTAGATTTTATGGATAGCTTAATTACAAAGCTAAAAATGACTAGTTACAACGTAAAAAAAGAGCTGAAATCAATGTTTAAAACAATCTATTGGATTAGGTGACTAAGCCTTTGCCTAGCAACAAATATACTAATCGTGCAATCAGCTCAAAAGATTAAAGCAATAAAAAAGCCTTGCCGAAGCAAAGCTTTTATTTCTGTTCTAAATCTTCTAACTATACTTAAGACACAAACTGTAGGAATACCCAGTACAAGCCACCTGACAAACAGATCGTTGCAGGTAAGGTAAATACCCAAGCTGAAAGAATGGTACGAACTGTTGCGAAATTCAAACCTGATTTATTTGCCACCATCGTACCTGCAACCGCACTGTTTAAAACGTGTGTTGTTGATACAGGCATACCTAAACCATCAGCAGCAGCAATCGTACTCATCGCAACTAATTCCGCTGACATCCCTTGACCATAAGTCATGTGGTTTTTACCGATACGCTCACCCACTGTAATCACGATACGTTTCCAACCCACCATCGTACCTAAACCAAGAGCAAGCGCGACTGCGACCTTCACCCAGTTTGGAATGTATTGTAAGAACGAATCTAAGTTACTACGATATTCTTTTACCAATTTTTCTTGGTCTTTATTCATTTCAGGTAAAGCATCTGCTTTATCTAAACGTTTAAATGTCGTTGTACTTAAATACATGTCATTACGAATTTCACTCACAGCAGCTTCAGGAATATCCTTTAAGTTGCCATAAGTCGCTACACGATCACCCAAATGAGAGGTCATGCTTGCAAGAGCAGGAACAACTTCTGGGGTTTGCTCTTTGGTTTGAATAAATTTCGTCAAAACTTCACGAGCTTTTTCATCAGATAATTCATTCTGATTGACATTCAACACGGTCGCTGTTTGAGCCGAAAGCTGTTCGAATGATTGTAGATGTTGAGCATCTAAGTTTTTATTCAATGAATAAGCCAAAGGAACTAAACCAATCAAAATCAACATGATTAAGCCCATGCCTTTTTGACCATCATTTGAACCGTGCGCAAAACTTACACCCGTACAGGTAAAGATTAAAATCGCACGAATAAGTGGTGGTGGTGGTTTGTTACCAACAGGAGGTTGGAACAATTCCAATTGGCGCTTAAAGATTGTTTTAACCAGTAAGAATACAATTGCTGCAAATGCAAAACCGATCAAAGGAGAAAATAACAATGCCTTCCCGACTTTGATGACTTGATCCATATCAATGCCACTGGTCGCTCCAGTTGATGCATTTAACAAGTGATTCATAATCCCCACACCCAAGATCGAACCGATCAAAGTATGAGAACTTGATGCAGGAATACCTAAGAACCAAGTTCCTAAGTTCCAAAGAATGGCTGCAATTAACAAAGCAAATACCATTGCAAAACCAGCCCCACTTCCGACATTCATAATCAGTTCAACAGGAAGTAAAGCAATAATACCGTACGCAACAGCACCACTCGCGACCATAACCCCAAGGAAGTTACAGAAACCAGCCCACATCACTGCAACAGGTGCAGGTAATGCATTGGTATAAATCACGGTGGCAACCGCATTGGCTGTATCGTGGAAACCATTAACAAATTCAAAGCCTAAAGCAATGAAAAGTGCCGTGGATAGAAGAATAACTGAATATAAACTCAAAGGTGGTACATGCGCTAAGTCAGCACTCACCTGAAAACCAATATAAATAAGTGTTGCAATAATAATTGTTAAAAACACCGGCATAAAAAATTTCGGTGTAGGAACATGTACATTCGTCGATTTTGCCGTAGAACTGGCAAGCGGTGAATCCGAAACAGGAGGAAGATTAGAATTCATGTAGACGGTAAGAGGATAATAAAATCCTCTGTATTGTTTAATTAAATTATGACAATTATATGACAAAGGACTGTCATATGAAGCCAAATTTTCATATTTTTCTTATATTTTTTTATGTTTTTTTTGATTCAAACCAAGATTATTTTTATTTTTATATAACAAAAACAATATCTTAATTAAAAATAAGTTCAATAAAACCTGTTTGTCTGATTTTGCAACAAACACAATAAAATGTGAAACTTATTTGTCATATTCCGAAATATACGTTGTGTTTTTAGGCATTATTCACCAAAATTATTGCAATTTCATGAAGCTTTTATGACATTTTCAACCTGACTGGATGAATTACATCATCCTGATGCTGAAAATACGCGCTTTTTGTTCGCTTCTGTTACAATGCCCCTGCTTTTTATCTTCATCATCGACTGGGGTTTCTGAATGTCCACGCTTACCACCCTACAATCACTTCTTGCCCAACGTATCCTAATTATTGATGGTGCGATGGGGACGATGATTCAACGCCATAAATTAGAAGAACAAGATTATCGTGGTGAACGTTTTGCAGATTGGGCCTCAGACCTAAAAGGCAACAATGATTTATTGGTACTCACACAACCACACATTATTCAAGGCATCCATGAAGCTTATTTGGATGCAGGTGCAGATATTATTGAAACCAACAGCTTTAACGGCACACGTGTTTCATTGTCGGACTATCACATGGAAGACCTCGTCCCAGAGATCAACCGTGAAGCAGCACGTTTAGCGCGTGCGGCCTGTGACAAATATTCAACTCCAGATAAACCGCGTTTTGTAGCAGGTGTCCTTGGTCCAACTTCTCGAACCTGTTCAATCTCACCGAATGTAAATGACCCTGCTTTCCGTAACATCACCTTTGATGAGCTCAAAGAAAACTATATTGAGGCGACTCATGCCCTCATCGAAGGTGGTGCAGACATTCTATTGATCGAAACTGTGTTCGACACCTTGAACTGTAAAGCTGCAATCTTTGCGGTAAAAGAGGTGTTCAAGCAAATCGGTCATGAACTGCCGTTAATGATCTCAGGCACCATTACGGATGCATCTGGTCGTACCTTAACAGGTCAAACTGCAGAAGCGTTCTGGAACTCGGTTCGTCATGGTGACTTACTCTCAATTGGTTTTAACTGTGCGCTCGGTGCAGACGCAATGCGTCCACACGTAAAAACCATTGCTGATGTTGCTGATACCTTTGTTTCTGCCCATCCAAACGCAGGTTTACCAAATGCCTTTGGTGAATATGACGAAACGCCTGAACAAACAGCAGCATTCATCAAAGAATTTGCTGAAAGTGGTTTAATCAATATTACCGGTGGTTGCTGTGGTACCACACCAGATCATATCCGTGCGATCTATAACGCAGTTAAAGATATCAAGCCACGTCAAATTCCTGAAACCAAACCAGCCTGCCGTTTAAGTGGTTTAGAACCATTTAACATTTATGATGATTCTCTATTCGTCAATGTCGGTGAACGTACCAACGTTACCGGCTCAAAAAAATTCCTGCGTCTTATTCGTGAAGAGAAGTTTGCCGAAGCTTTGGAAGTAGCTCAGCAACAAGTTGAAGCTGGTGCACAGATCATCGACATCAACATGGATGAAGGCATGCTCGATTCGCAAAATGCGATGGTGCACTTCCTGAATCTGGTTGCTTCTGAACCTGATATCTCACGTGTGCCAATTATGATTGACTCATCGAAATGGGAAATCATTGAAGCAGGCTTGAAATGTGTACAAGGTAAACCCGTCGTCAACTCAATTTCATTGAAAGAAGGTTATGACGAGTTTGTCGAAAAAGCTCGTCTATGCCGTCAGTACGGTGCAGCAGTTATTGTCATGGCTTTTGACGAAGTTGGTCAGGCAGATACCGCTGAGCGTAAGCGTGAAATTTGTAAACGCTCTTATGACATTTTAGTCAATGAAGTTGGCTATCCAGCTGAAGATATTATTTTCGATCCAAACGTGTTTGCAGTAGCAACAGGGATCGAAGAACACAATAACTATGCCGTAGACTTTATTGAAGCAACGGGTTGGATCAAACAAAACTTACCACATGCCATGATTTCAGGTGGTGTTTCTAACGTTTCGTTCTCATTCCGTGGTAATGAGCCAGTGCGTGAAGCGATTCACTCGGTATTCCTTTACCATGCCATTAAACAAGGCATGACCATGGGTATTGTCAATGCTGGTCAAATGGCGATTTATGACGATATTCCAAAAGAACTCAAAGATGCGGTTGAAGATGTCATTCTGAATCAAAACCAAGGTGAATCAGGTCAAGCTGCGACTGAGAAACTGCTTGAAGTCGCTGAAAAATACCGCGGACAAGGCGGTGCTGCCAAAGAAGCCGAGAACCTTGAATGGCGTAATGAGTCAGTCGAAAAACGTCTTGAATATGCCTTAGTCAAAGGGATTACCACTTATATTGATGAAGATACCGAAGAAGCCCGTTTAAAAGCCAAACGCCCTCTTGATGTGATTGAAGGCGCATTGATGGACGGCATGAATGTGGTCGGTGATCTATTCGGCTCAGGAAAAATGTTCCTGCCACAAGTGGTAAAATCTGCCCGTGTGATGAAGCAAGCTGTAGCATGGCTGAATCCGTACATTGAAGCTGAGAAAACAGGTAGCCAGTCTAAAGGTAAAGTGTTGATGGCAACCGTAAAAGGCGATGTACACGATATTGGTAAGAATATCGTGGGCGTGGTGTTGGGCTGTAATGGCTATGATATTGTCGATTTAGGTGTGATGGTACCTGCGGAAAAAATCTTACAAACCGCGATTGATGAGAAATGTGACATCATTGGTTTATCTGGTTTGATCACCCCATCTTTAGATGAAATGGTGTTTGTTGCCAAAGAAATGCAACGTAAAGGTTTTAATATTCCTTTATTGATCGGCGGTGCAACTACATCCAAAGCACATACCGCAGTGAAGATTGATCCTCAATATTCAAATGATGCTGTAATTTACGTCGCGGATGCTTCACGTGCAGTGGGTGTCGCAACCACCCTACTTTCTCCTGAAATGCGCGGTAACTTTATTGCAGAGCATCGTGCTGAATATGCCAAGATTCGTGAACGTTTAGCAAATAAGCAACCGAAAGCTGCAAAATTGAGTTATGCAGAATCCGTCGAAAACGGTTTTAAAATTGATAATCACTATGTACCACCAAAACCAAATGCTTTGGGTACACAAGTTATTAAGAATTATCCGCTTGAAACCTTAGTTGAATATTTTGACTGGACACCATTCTTTATCTCATGGAGTTTGGCAGGTAAATTCCCGAAAATCTTAGAAGATGAAGTGGTCGGTGAAGCAGCGACTGATCTTTATAATCAAGCGCAAGCGATGCTGAAAGACATCATTGAAAATAAACGTTTCGATGCCCGTGCTGTATTTGGCTTATACCCTGCTCAGCGTACTGGTGCGGATACCGTCAGCGTATTTGATGAATCAGGTCAAAATCGCACTCATACCTTTGAGCACGTACGTCAGCAATCAGACAAAGTGACAGGTAAACCAAACTTGTCTTTGGCGGATTATATTAAGCCTTCTGAACAACCTGAAGATTATCTCGGTGGTTTTACGGTGTCGATCTTTGGTGCTGAAGAATTGGCAAATGAATATAAAGCCAAAGGTGATGACTATTCAGCAATCTTGGTTCAGTCTTTGGCCGATCGTTTTGCCGAAGCCTTTGCAGAACATTTACATGAACGTATTCGTAAAGAGTTCTGGGGCTATAAAGCCGATGAGACTTTGGGCAATGAAGAATTGATCAAAGAGAAGTATGTCGGTATTCGTCCTGCGCCTGGTTACCCTGCTTGTCCAGAGCATTCTGAAAAAGCAGTGTTATTCGACTGGTTAGGTTCGGAAGCAAAGATCGGTACAAAATTGACTGAACACTTTGCGATGATGCCGCCTTCTTCTGTCAGTGGTTTCTATTATTCGCACCCTGAAAGTGAATACTTTAATGTTGGCAAGATTTCTCAAGATCAGCTTGAGGATTATGCGAAGCGTAAGGGCTGGACACTCGATGAAGCGAAACGTTGGTTAGCGCCGAATTTAGATGATTCGGTTGTTTAATTTAGAATAAAAAAATCTCCCCTAACCCCTCTTTTTCAAAGAGGGGGAATGTCATGTGATTCAATTTGTTACGTGACAGCTCCTCCCTTTTCAAAGGGAGGTTGGGAGGGATTTATACTTTACAATTTTAGCCTGAATATTGCCCACTCTAACTTTCATTTTACATGACCATATTTTTTTATTTTTAATAGGTTCTGGATACTTTAATCTACTAACTATTTTTATTTTTTCTAATGTATTCAATTGACCCAATAATATTTTTTTACGCCTTAAAAACCCAGTCAAGCCGTTCATCCCTGATCCTAAAAATGCTATATTTAAATACGCAGTCCCAATAATCTTATTATTAAACTCATATGTAATTAAAACTGCTAATAGCTGTTCTCTTAATTTACGAAATAAAGTCCTTTCATATCTTCCCGTAATAACTCTTACAAATTGCTGAGCTACAGTGCTTGCTCCTTGAAATTCTTTCTTCACATGCGTAAAGTAAATTGCCCTAAGTATAGCGTAATGATCAATACCGTAATGAAAATCAGATCTATGGTCTTCTGCTAAATACAAGACCTCAATTATTTCATCGTCTAATGCTATATTTAAGTTTTCTAAATAATTACAACATTTCGAAAAATCATTATTTAAATTATCTAAATTAAAAAATATAAAAACTTTACCTAACATATAAAATGGAATTGTGAAGAAAAAGTATAAAGTTTTCATACTTTTTCTCGAACTTCAGGAATAAACTTTTGAAATGCTGTTTTGGATAGACAAACTGTTCCTCTTTGATCAGCAACCATAGAATAAAAATCCCCTTCAAACTTTGTTGCCATACGATCACTAAAAAAGAAATACTTTTTCTTCAATTCAAAACGGCAATAAATAGTCGATTGTCTTTTTTCACCATATTCTGTCGCATGTATAGTCAATATATCTGGACCAAAGATATTCTTTTGAATTGAACCTTCTATGCTAGCTCGTGCTCTATGCTTACCTGTATATTCTAAAATATTGATGTGTGCTTAAAAAACAGGAGGGTTTAACTTGGTAAACTATACATACTCATTAGGAGTTTACCATGAGCAAGAAACAGAA